>CAYXYR010000001.1:0-20501 GCA_964469435.1 uncultured Candidatus Saccharibacteria bacterium
AAGTATGCTACTTTTTCTTGGCTGCTTGTACGTGTTTTAGTGTAAGTTCGGTACGTTGCTTGGCATAGGCACAAAAGTCGCACGGACCACCCATAGCAGCCGTACCAACCGCCGGCATATCGCCTTCCATGCACTTCTTCATCTTTTTAAGGGTTGGTTCTACCCAACTAGCATCGCCAGTATAAGGGATTATCTTAGTGGTGAATTCGACTTTGTTAAAAAATCCATCCAAGTCCATCCGACCGTTTGTGTAAACAAAATAACCGGTGTCGTTCACCTCAAAACCATTTTGTCTCAGTAGCCACTGGTAAACCTCAAGTTGACGCTTGTAGCTAATCTGCCAATCGCTATCTATACTAACTTCCCTGTCTTTAGCTGTGGCCTTATAGTCAACGACAATTAACCCGCCCTGACCATCCACCCACAAGTCATCGATAGCACCAAACACATGTAAATTAGTTGGTTCGTGCAGTGTAAACACGCCGGTAAAGTTGTGTCGCCACTGTTCTAGATCATCATGCTGCATAGGAATTGCATCAATTTTGTGTTCGATCATCCAGGGGTGTGGCTTCTGTTGCAAACGGTAACTATCGAACTCTTTTTTAAGCAGCTCATCGATGGCTTTATTGATGTTGAACGGCGGACTACTAGGCCGGGTAATCTTGAGGCGAACATCTAGCCAAAAACAGCGCGGGCACTGCATGTAAAGCTCGATCTTGCTTCGGCTCACCTTGAATGGCGCTGTTTGCCCAGGTTTGTAAGGTTGTGATCTCTCGCGCCAATAACTCATGTCGCTCTATTGTAGCACTTTAAGCACCGCACTAATTGCTGCGGTTTCGGCACGCAAAGTAAAGTCGTGCAATGGCAAGTGGGATATATTCTGATCGGCGAATAGTTGCTTTTCGGCGTCACTCCAGCCGCCCTCCGGGCCAATCAACACACCAATGTTTTCTGAGTCTATATGAGTACTTTCGCTACCTTGCTCGCATATGTATAAAGTTGCTTTATCTTTGTACTGCTCGATTGCCTTAGCCACATGCATAGCATCTCGTATTGCTGGTATGTCACTTCGTTCACATTGTTCGGCAGCTTCTATGACAATTTTCTTGGCACGCTCTATATTGAACCCGGTCTTCTCGGACCTGTCCGCTAGTAGTGGCACAAAATGACTCACCCCAAGCTCAGTACCCTTTTGCAGTACCCAATCATTCTTATCTTTTTTAAGTAGCGACCAGAATAAGTACACGTTTTTACTTGGCAGTCGTCGTTGATAATCGGTCATATACTCGAGGTGTACTTCGTTTTTGGTGATTTCGGTTATTTTATAAAGCTTGTCGTGTTGAACCCCATCGAACAACACCACCTCTTGCCCTGGCCGAAAACGTAGCACCTTGGTCCACTGATGCAACAGTTCTGACTCACGAACCCACAGGCTGTGGTCGAGCATCAAGCTTGGGGTGTAGAAGCGGTGAATTTTCATATCTTTTTAAGTATACACAGTGACTCAATATGTGGAGTGCGCGGGAAGAAGTTATATCCCTCCAGTATGTCGATTTTATAGGCGCTACTAAGCAGGTTTACATCTCGTGCCTGGGTCGATGGATTGCACGATAAATAGCAGATTTGCTGTGGCATAACATCTAGTATGCGGTCTATCACGGCTTTGTGTAAGCCGCTGCGAGGTGGGTCGACGATTACACAACTGTCGTTTGTTATGTATTCTACAGCCTGTTCGCTACTAGCCTGTATCACCTCAATCGGCAGCCACCCGACATTGGCTTTTGCCATGGCAGCATTCGCTGGATCTAGCTCAATAATAGCCTTCGTACCGCCTATTGGTATGCCGATAGACCCGACCCCACCGTACATATCGAGCTTATTTTTTGATCCACCGGTAAAATAATCTATCCGCTTTACCGCCCATTCAAATACTGGTAGATTGACCTGGAAAAACCCCGTAACATCATAGCCCAAGCTAACGCCAAGTAACTTATCTTGCAAACTACAGTCTCCAAGTTCATGCAAAAGTTTGGTCGGTACCGAGGCCGGACTTTTTGGGTTAGAATGATAAATTCTTAGGCCTTTTAGGCTGCCCGGCAACTCTGGTGGCAAAAACTTTTGGGGCTTTACGAACAGTGCTCCTACAACTTGTCCGTCCTGGGTACAACGCAAAATAACCGACTTGAGGTCACTAGCTCTTAGCTGCAATGTATTTAATTCTGCCAGTAAGCCTTCGGCAGCCTGATTTATAGCCGGCAGAGCCAAAGCGCTGCCCAAAACTATCTGCTTGTGGTGTGTACCTCGATTGTAAAAAGCATAATGTAAGCCATCGTCATCGCCATAAAACGAAAACTCTATTTTATTACGGTAACCAAAGTCTTGTTCGTCGGTAACCATAGGAATATTTTTGATCTTGAGACCTTCACGTTCAAACGTTTCAGCAAGGATCTTTTGCTTGTATAGGTTCTCGGCCTTAAAATCCATGATCTGCCAAGGCGACGTGGCCAAAAAAATATCTTCGCGGGGTTTAATTCTATCTGGTGAGGCTACAACAATCTCTTCAGCCAGGCCTTCGGCAAAATCCTTTTTCTTTCGGATTAGGCGTACCCTCAGCACTTCACCCGGCAGCGCGTTCCATACAAATACCTTACGACCATCGGCAAGCTGGCCAAGCCCTTGCCCACCATGAACAAGTTTGTCAATTGTAACCTCTTCAAGCATGCCGAACTTATGGTCTTAGAGTACCAAAGAACACCTGCCATGCCAGGAGCGTTTTTGCTACCAAGCTCAAGATCATATAGACGCGTTCGCCGTAAAGATAATCAGCCCACTTACCAACTTTTTTGTACTGAAGGTACATATTTAGCGCAAAGCTATTAAAGAACACGAATATACTTAAGTAAATCCAGTAAACAAATGTAGGCACGCCGCCTCCGTAAACTGTCGCGCCCCAAACGTAAATGCCAAATACAATCCACGGTACAATGCCTGCCAAGCAGCCAATCCAATATGTTAACCAATTAACTTTCTTTGCTCCTTGGTTGTGTAGCTCCATAACTAAGCCCATGAGGTTCATAATCAAGTCTAGTGCAAAGATCATGACCAAGCTAGACAGATCGTAAATGCCACTCAAGAAGCCAATTGCAACCATCATTGTGCTGGCACTAATGCCGTATTCGATCCAACGAATCTTATTAATACTCCTGCCTAGATCCGCTTCGTATTGACGCCGATAGACTGTTGCGATGATAGTATGGGCAATGGCCGACATAAAAAAGAATGTAGCAACCAGGTAGCCTAGATTTAGATTAAACAAAGTTTGACTGGCCTGAGCCAATACAGGCTTGCCCTGAACTTTAGTGGCAATTTGATCTAAGGTCAGAAAATTAGTCACTACCGGCCAAGTTACGGCCTTACTAAGAATAATTACCGCTACACCCTGAACAGCGTGCAAAACGGCCATCGAAATGTTCCATTTACGCAGGCTCTGGCCTGTGATTTTCTTTTTAGTTTTCTTGCTAGATAGTTTTAAAAGATTTTTTACCATACCAAAACTATACCACAGTAACCCCCGACAGACCGCAATGCTATACTAGAAATGATTATGCCAAAACTCAAAATTGCTCAAAGAAAATCTCTGTGGCGCCGGACCATCCAGCCATTTACACGCAGTAAGGGTTCTAAGATAGTGCTGGGTTTGCTTGGGGCGGTTGCCTTTATCAGCCTGCTTTTATTAGTTATGCCCTATCTACCCAAACTAAGGTTTTGGTTATTTCGGCCAAAAGTAAACGCAACACCATATATCCAGGCAGTAGATAGCAAATCGGCACAGACAACTAATACCAGTAGCCCTCAGACCATTAAAGAACAGGGCAATCGGTTAGTTATCCCATCAATAGGTATCAATGCAGAAGTAATCGAAGGCGGGAACATCTGGGTAATAGCCAAAAACCAAGGTGTTTGGCACGAAACAAGAGGCACAAACCCAACCAAGCCCGGTAATATCGTCCTGGCCGGCCACAGGTGGCTATACACTACTACTAACGGCGGCTATTTTTACAATCTGCCAGAAATTAAAAACAACGACAAAATTTACTATAAGTGGAACGATAAAGTCTACGAATACGAGGTTTATAATCGCAAAACAGTTCTGCCAACCCAAATTGACATCCGCGACAATGACTCGGCAGTACCCAATAAGCTAACCCTATATACCTGTTACCCACTCGGCAGTACCGCTAA
Organism: uncultured Candidatus Saccharibacteria bacterium; assembly: GCA_964469435.1. GTDB lineage: Bacteria > Patescibacteriota > Saccharimonadia > Saccharimonadales > AWTP1-31 > CAYUBG01. Next base: position 4,243 of record CAYXYR010000001.1, read on the forward strand.
GCGATACGTGGTGGAAGCCAGACTCACTAAATGATCAGTTTTATAGCAAATTTGCGTATTTTTTTCTTAGTTTTTGCAACTTTGGGTTGATAACAACTTGGCAATATGCCATTTCGGGGTGCTGCTGAAAGAAGTTATGATGTTCTGGTTCGGCTTCGTAAAAAATATCTAGTTTTTTCACCTCAGTTACAATCGGATCTGGCCATAAACTTCTAATGGCCTCTAACGAAGTTTGAACAGTTTGTTTTTGATCTTCGTTACTGTATAGAATTATTGAACGATACTCTGGGCCGACATCATTACCCTGACGTTTGGGGGTTGTTGGATCATGGATAGCCCAAAAGACATCAAGGATATCATTCAGCGAAATTCTAGAGGTATCAAACTCAACTCGTACCACCTCGGCATGCCCAGTATGCCCGCCAGCAACATCATAGTAGGACGGGTTTGTTGTATGCCCGCCAGCATAGCCTGGCAGTACTCTTTTGACGCCGTTTATAAGTTGATACGAAGCTTCAAGGCACCAAAAACAGCCGCCGCCAAGCACCATGCTTTCGATCTGCACTATTCGGTCCTTAGAGCTTCGATCGGGTCGAGCTTAGCGGCCTTGCGTGAAGGAAGCCAGCCAGCCAAAATAGATACAAACATGAGTATTATTACCAAGCCAACTACCTCAGTCGGCTTGAATATTAGTAGATTACTACCCTTGCCAAGATCTAGCTTGTCGGTTATCCAGGGATTCAACGACTCACCCACCAAAACTGCCAGACCGGCGCCTATAATACCACCCAGGAACCCTATCCAGGCTGCCTCAAGCCGAAACAACCTGCCAATGTCTTTCTTGCGCATCCCAAGAGCTTTCATCAGCCCAATTTCACGGGTTCGCTGAAGAACACTAATATACATAGTATTAACTACCCCAAAAACAGAAGCAATAATGGCAATCGCACCAAAGCCAGCCACAATGCCTTGTAAGACTTTTATAAAACCGGTTAGCGTTTCTTGAGTGTCTTTAACTGATTGAGCTACAAAACCCTGATCTTTGAGCTTATTCTTAACTGTATCGAGTTTTTGGGCATTTTCGCCATCTTTGACCTTTACGAACACAAAAGTGTACTTGTGGTATGAGCTAGTGCCCTCAGTGCCAATATCTTGTAAGGCGCGAACATCTTCTAGGCCAGCGTACATGTACAGCTCGGTACCTGGCTGCGTAGCGGTTGGTCGTTTAAAAACGGCGCTAATAACGAACTCCTTTTGAACAGAGTTGTCTATTTTTGGCTGGCGCGTATCTACGATTGGTTTACTTACCGCCAGGGTAACTTTTTTGCCAATTGATTCTTGAGCAGAGCTAAAACCCAAAACACTAACATAGCCCTCTGGTATTACTAGGCTACCCGCGGCTAGCGGTTGCGCTACCTTACCAGCTAGCAATTCTGGTTTTTCATAGGGGTTTATAGCCGAGACGTTGCCAATGTATTTCTTTTGACCATCCCGTGTTATGTACAGTAGGTTTGCGGTTATATTTTCACGTACCCGTGTAACACCGTTGATCGTCTTGATCTGAGAAATGTCCTCATCGGTCAGCTGCTTGATCTGCACGCTCGCCCCAGCCCTAGATAGTGACGTTGCATAGCTTGGATCGTACTCTTTGGGCTTAGAATTATCCCCCCTACCAAACAAGGCCTCATCTTTGCCAACTATCAACTCTGCAGGATCAAAGTTCTCAGATATTATCTTGTTAACGTATGAACTGGCGCCGTTACTAGCCGCCAAAGTCAGAGTAAGAGCAAAGGCACCTACAGCAATTGCCAGAGACGTCAAAATTGTTCGGCCTTTGGCGCTTCGCAAACTGCGCCCCGATCGAGCAATAAGATCTCGCCAAGACATTAGGATTTTCCTTTCTTTTTGGCTTGGTGAATCGATAAGATTTTGCCATCCTTTAATGTAATTCTTATCTGGCATCGAGCCGCCAGCTCTTCGTCGTGCGTAACAATACACAAGGTACTACCGATTGATTTATTAAGGTCAAACAGCAGCTTAATTATCTTGTCGCCCGTACTGCTATCGAGGTTACCGGTTGGCTCGTCGGCAAAAATAAGTTTTGGGCTGTTTACGATCGCCCTGGCGATAGCTAGGCGCTGTTTTTGTCCGCCCGACAAGTCTTTGGCTCGTGATCCAGACTTATCAAGTAGCTCGACTCTTTCGAGTGCCTGATGAATCAAATGCCGACGATTTTTAACTCGAGCTATCTCTAGAGGTAAGCTAACGTTTTGGTAACATGTTTGATTGCCCTCGACAAAAAATGCCTGAAAAATGAAGCTCATTTCGGTTGCTCGAAAATGGTCCATTGCCTTTCGTTTCATCTGGTGCAAGTTTTGACCATCAATTATCACCTCGCCATTGGTTGGGTGGTCTAGACCGCTAATAATATGCATCAGGGTAGATTTACCAGACCCACTCTTGCCAACAATTGCCACAGTTGAGCCATCGGGTATAACAAAGTCAACATTACGCAGAGCCGTAAAGACATTACCCTTCTTGCCGTATGTTTTAGTTAACCCTTTTACCTCTATCACTACTAGTAGTATACAGTCTTACGAAGTTTTCTTGAACAATTCTGGATAAATCGATTTAGTGACTTCGTCGGCTTCGCTTCGCAGCTGTGGAAAAGGTACACCTTCGCGGGCAGTAACGCCTTCGAACACCCAGAAAACACGCTCGCTATAACCTAAACCACAGGCTGGCGGCATGCCATATTCGAGCATTTCTATGTAATCAATATCTAGCATTTGGGCCTCTTCATCGCCGTCATCCCGCATTTTTTGTTGCTCTAAAAAGCGATTAAGTTGATCGATGGGATCATTTAATTCACTCCAGCCATTACACAACTCACTGCCGGCGATTACCGCCTGGAAACGTTGTACATAACGCGAATCTTGATCGTCAGTCTTGCTGAGTGGAGAGATAAAAGTTGGTGTATCGATCAGCCAAACTGGACCAGCTACGTTGGCACGAATTCGTTTCCAGAGTTTATCGATACCACGCGATTTGTTGTCGGTTTTCTCGACCTCAAGATTATGTTTTTTGAGCTGTTCTTTAACTTGGTCGATTGTGCAATCGAACACATCAATACCGTAGTGGTCCTTGATAACATCAGCGTACTTCCATCGTTCCCATTTAGCGCCCATATCGATGTTTTTACCGCCAATTTCGAACTTTAGCGTACCAAAAGTCTTTTGCAAAACTTCTTTAAACATCGCTTCCATAACTTCCATTCCTTTTTGCCAATCCCAGTAGGCTGCATACCACTCCATAGCCACGTGTTCTGGCAAATGCTCGTCGGTATAATTCTCGTTGCGGAAACGCGGGCCTATATCGTAGACCTTTTCGTAACCACCGCCAATCAGCCGTTTTAGAGGTAGTTCGTGACTAATACGCAGATAAAAATCTTGGTCGATAGCATCCATATGGGTCACAAACGGATTAGCGTCGGCCCCACCAGTTGTGTGCTCGAGCACTGGCACATTGATCTCTAAAAAGCCCTGGTTGTTTAAAAAGTCGCGCGTCGCTTGCCAGAACTTGCTACGTCGGACATATCGCTGATATACATCGGCATTTACATTAGTGTCAATGTAGCGTCGGCGCAGCCGCTGTTCTTTATTAGTGAAACCCTCTTGGCTAGAGGGCATAGGCCTTAGGCTCTTGGTCAAAATACGCACCTTGTTGACGAAAATCGATTTTTCGCCGGTTTTGGTGGTGCTTACCAGTCCGGTTGCCTCTATGAAGTCACCGCTATCTAGCAAATTAAGGTTATCAAAGCCTATCTCACTATTGCTGTAGTTGGGGTCGTCGTAGTTATCTTGGCTAAAGAACAACTGAATAGTACTCTGGCAATCTTTTATGACCACAAAAGCAATCTTGCCAAACTTGCGAATATTAGTGATACGCCCTGCCACTACGACGGGCTTACCGGCTTTTTCTAGTTTTTCGTAGCTCGCTAGAACCTCGGCAACACTATGGTCACGATTAGTTGCTGCTGGGTATGGGTTTACACCAAGCTCTTTTAGCTCGGCGAGTTTGCGCAGTCGCTCGTCGCGATAATCTTTTAGAGTTGCCATTAGTGATTATTCTAACGGATTTAGGAAATATCGACCACTTTATAAGTAGCGGTTTCGGCTGGAGTTACGATTTCTACCTCTTCGCCAACCTTTTTGCCCATTAAGGCCTTACCGATTGGTGACTCGTCGCTAATTTTGCCATTCAGAGGGTCAGCTTCGACAGTGCCTACCACTTGGAATTCTTTAGATTTGCTACCGCTCTTGAGTTTTACGTTCGAACCTAGCTGAACCTTACTGTCGCCTTTTGGCTTTTTAATCAATGTGTAGTTCTGCAAAATGTTTTCTATCTCAGCAATTCGATTTTCGAGTTTTTCTTGTTCCTGGCGAGCAGCGCTATACTCAGCGTTCTCGCTTAGATCGCCGAATTCACGAGCCGTCTTTATACGCTCAGCAATAGGGCCGCGCTGGGCAACCAGCTCTTCGTGCTCATTTTCTAGATCGGTTATTCCTTCTTTTGTCAGGTGGAATTGCTTCTTCATATTTACTGTCTCCTTAATGTTTCAACCCTCGTCTGTCGGACAATGTCCGCCTATTATAGCACCCCTCTTCGTTCAGCCAACTAGTTTTTTTAACTCTTCTGGCGATACCATTTTAGACTCTTTTTCGGTGCGGCTCTTATATTCAAACACGCCCTGATCGATCGTCTTTTGGCTCACCACCACCCGGTGCGGAATACCCAATAAATCGGCATCGGCAAACTTTTCGCCTGCCCGAGCGTCGCGATCATCCCACAAAACCGTTACCCCCATGCTCTGTAATAGGTCGTAAAGATCTTGGGCCTGTTTTGTAACGTCGCCAAGCTGTACTAGGTACACCTTAAATGGTGCAATGTTGTCAGGCCAAACCAGCCCACGATCATCTGAATCTTTCTCGGCAATTACCCCCATAACCCTAGTGATGCCAATACCATATGAAGCAAGGTAAATAGGGTTCTGCTGCCCATTTTGGTCGGTATATGTTATGCCCATTTGCTCGGATTTATCTGTACCGAAGTTAAATATATTACCTACTTCAGCGCTCTTTACCTTTTCTAACTCATCTTTGGAGACACCCAACTCTTTTATGGCCTCGTCAAGAACTTCTTCATTAACAGCTATGTTTTTGCTGCGATGGATGTAGAGTATGTCCTCACCAGCATCACAGATTGTTTGGAACTCGTGGCTAAACTTAGTGAACGCCCCGCCACTAGCAAATGTTACAAATGTCTCATTACCAATACCCAATCGATCGTAAATACGCTTGTATGCATCTATGACTTTATTGTAGTAATTGTCCAAATCTTCTGCTGTAGCATGAAGCGAATACATATCCTTCATTACAAACTCGCGCCCACGCATAATTCCGCTTTTAGCTCTAAGCTCGTTTCGCAGTTTAGTCTGGAACTGGTAGACGCTCGTGGGCAGGTCTTTATAGCTATTCACATACTGCTGCATCATACGCATAATCGGCTCTTCGTGGGACCAAGCCAAACCTACGTCTGTGCCATCTTGCAGGCGTGTCTTGAACCACACGTCTACCACTTTGTCATCCCATCGAGTAGTTTTTTCCCAAACATCTTTTGGCTGCAGATTGGTCATGATTAGCTCTTGCCCATCAATCGAGTTCATTTCTTCGCGAACAATCTGTTTTATATTCTCTAGTACACGCAAACCTAATGGCAAATAGGCATATACACCGGCCATCTCCTTATGTACGTAGCCAGCCTTAATGAGTAACTGAGCGTTCTTTGACGTTTCGTCAGATGGTGACGTTTTACTAGTTTTTGTGAACAGTTGGGTCATTTTCATAGTGTTTTGTTCCTTTTCATGGTCTATCTTAACCAATTTAGGCCGCTTTGGCGACAATGTACGTACCTTCACTACCAGCAATAACACGTTTGAGGTCGGCATCGGCCGATGCTATATGGGCGTCTATGCCGTCAAAGACGACATCGTAGCCGGCTTCTATTTTGGTTCTCATGCCGCCTCTGCCCTTGACCGGAACCGCGTTTTCAATATTATTCACATAAGATAATGCCCGCTGCTTGTCTTCCTGCGATGCTGTTAGTCTGCCAACAAGCCTTCCATCGTCATCTAGCAGACCGTCCTCGTCTGTTAGTATGACTAGCTTTTTGGCCCGTAATATTTTGGCAATGTGTGCGGCCAGGCCATCATTGTCGCCACCATAAGTTAGTCGAGCTAATTCTTCGTCGCTTAATGCATCATTTTCATTCACAACACTCACAATATCGGCACCTAGGTTCGTGCATAAAGTCTGCTGCAAAACTGGTAACTCTTTAGGGTCTTGAAGCTCACGGTGAGTAACCAATATTTGGCCGGCTAGCATATTGCGCTTATCGAAAGCTGCTTGCCAGGCAGTAAAAGCCCGACCACTGCCTAATGTGGCGACCGACTGTAGCGAGGGCCGCCTAGCCCTTCTGTTGGTGCGTGCCTCATCCCATAGGGCGTTACCTACCGCCACTGAACCAGAACTAACTACTACTAATCCGAAGTTTTCGTGTATTTTTTTCAAACGATGAACATGCTCGTGCAATCTACCGTGATCCATACCAAATTCGTTGGTTACACTACTAGAACCGTATTTGACTACTACTAGTGGTTTTTTCTTACTCATAATGTCTTCCCTTAATAAAAATCGGCCCGGAGGCCGTTGTTAACAAAATTAAACCTCCACGTTAGCTACGCGGTGGTGGGACGACAACAACAACTGTGTTAAGTAAACTCATGCCTGCCAATATACCCCCGTTAGCCCTATTTTGCAATATGCAGCACAAATAGACTCATAAACGCTACAAAGTTTTTGAGGGCATGCAAGCCCATCGAAGCCCATAATTTATCTGTTTTTTCTCGCAAATGGACCAACACAACCGACAGTACTAATGTGTCCACCGCAGCGACCCATAATAACGCTGACCCGCTGCCCGCCTGCAGATGAGCCAAGGCAAACATAACGCTAGTAATGATCGTTGCATGAAATTTAGTCATATGTCGTCTTAGGCCCGTATATAGAAACCCACGCATAAGAATTTCTTCTACCAGAGGCGGTAGAATGACTAAGCTTACAAAAACCAGTATTAGTTGCGTGCCTTTAGCTGCTTCAAAACCAATCTCTTGTCGCTGTTCCGCATTAAACCCGGGCCAAAACTTAGTTGCCAGAATTACTGCAGCCACATACAACACAAAGTAAACCCCATAGCCGGCTAATGCGTAACCAATATCTCGCAGTTGAAGCTTGCCCGCCAGACCAATTGACCGCCAACTAGCACCCCGTCTCTTCAGAAAAGCATAAAGCAAGCCTACCGATATGGCTTCAATGAGCGATATAGCTACAAACTGCCCAATGGTAGATTTTTCTATCCAGTCGGCCGCAGCGGCACGATCGTAGCCCAGAACTGACGCAATCGAATATGCTATCAACCCCCCTAAAATCTGACCAACAAAATATATAAAAACGGTTACACCAACAGCCTCAAGCGCGGTCCATTTACCATTCTTTGCCGAAACATGCACAAAATAGCTGATCAGACCAAATATTCCGAAAGCCACCAAAACGCCGCTAAACACCTAGAAGTACCGCCGCACGTCAACTACGCTAATCACGATAATCAGCAGCATCAGCACAGCAAAGCCCGTTCCATGAATGCGGTCTTCAGCTTTTTTGGTAAGGGGCCTTCTGATCAAACGGTAAAACAAAGTAACAAACAGCCTGCCGCCATCCAGAGCTGGAATTGGCAAGACATTCATAATCGCCAAAGTAAGAGATATGATGGCAATGATTGTCAGGATAAAAGCCATGCCATAGCGGGTGCCGTCCTTTAGTATCAAAAAGATACCTAGAGGCCCAGAGACTTGGCGTGTCGCCGAAGTCTGGCCGGCTTGTCTTGCCTTGGTGTTTCCGGTGCTAATCCCGGCAATAATCGATCCTAATCCTCGTACTGCCGATCCTAGGCCCTTAAGTGTAGCTATTGTAATTTGGCGCATAAATCTGATCGCCACTATAGGTGACGACCAAGTAAATCGGCGGATCTCTAGCCCAGACTCATTCGATGCCGGCACTAGCCCCAGATAGCCTTTTTGGTCACGATTGTCACTCAACTGAACGTTCTTGTTTATGATTTGACCATCGCGCCGGATCTGCAATTCCACGTTCTTGCCAGCATACTGACCGGCAATTTCACGCACCTTGTCGGGCTGGTTTATCGGTTGGCCTTGTAATGAAACCAAGATGTCACCTTTTCTAACATCAGATTTAGCTGCTGGCATATCACTACTAACTTCTAGTACGCTAACCTCGCCCTTATGTTCAACCTCTCGCACTACCTTTACGTCACGGTTACCAAAGGTGTACTGGCCAGCCACTATGGTTGGTAAGCCTACAAACCCTAAGAAAGTCAGTAGCACAAAAGCTGTCAGCAAGTTCATACCAACACCAGCCAGCATTATTTTTACCTTTGCTGATAGACTAGCGGCACCATAACTACCCCTGCTAGTGTCGGCATCGTGCTCACCTTTGAGTCGGACAAATCCACCTAGCGGCAGCCAGTTAATTGTAAACAACACACCGTTTTTAAGTTTTTTGGCCCAAGCTTTTGGCGGAAAACCGATGCCGAATTCTTCAACTACAACACCATTACGACGTGCTGCTAAATAATGACCAAACTCGTGCACCACCACCAGGCCTATAAAAAGAATCAATCCTATTGTGAGTAATAGCCAAGATATCATAACCAGTATAGCGCACTCACGTTATTGACCGAAGCGCCTTTGACGACGAGCATACTCTCCCAGCGCCATATCTAGGTCATCCACATTAAAAGCCGGCCAATGTTTATCGACAAACAAAAGCTCGCTATAGGCAGCCCGCCACAACATAAAATTACTAATTCGCTGCTCGCCAGAAGTACGCACTAACAGATCAACTGGAGGTATATCTGGTGCATACAAATGTTGTTCGATATCATCGACTGTAATACTGCCAATCTGTCCATTTTCTGCCAGTATCTCGTTCATGGCATGGGCAATTTCCTGCTGACCACCATAGTTTAGACACAATGCCAGTGTACCGGCGGTATTATCTTTGGTCTTTTCTTCGGCATTAGTTATAGCTTTGATTATATCTTTTGACAGCCGCGTTTTTTCGCCCAAGAAACGAATGCGGATGTTTTCTTCGTGTAGCTCTTTAACTTCGTTTTTGGCGACCCAAAGTAACAGCTTCATAAGGTAATCAACCTCTTCGGCACTACGTTTCCAGTTTTCGGTAGAAAACACATAGGCCGAGACATATTTGACACCTCGTTTGATGGCAGCCTTGCCAATCACCTTTAGGTTTTCATATCCGGCCCTATGGCCGTCATAAGTCGGCTTTCCCTGATCTTTCGCCCAACGACGGTTACCGTCTAGTATGAGCCCCAAGTGCATTGGCACGTTGTTAGATAGTTTGTCAGACATGGTCATAATTCAGTGCATTATTATACGTTACTAGCGCCGATAAGGCATATTATCTTCAAAGATGCTTGAAACAGAACCATCTGTAGCTATCTCAAAGATAGATTTTCCAATCAACGAAGCTACGTCGATCACTCGTGTTTTGTCTGGCCCTAAACGCCCCTCAAGAGCTACTTGTGGGACAGTGTTACTCACAATTATTTGATCTATATCATCCCCAGCGTCTTCTAACCGATTAATAGCCGATCCAGAGAACAGACCATGAGTAGCGACTAGCAAAACCTTTTCTGCGCCTGACTTCTTGAGTTTTTTAACTGCCGATATAATAGTGCCACCGGTGTCAATCATATCGTCAACCAAAACACATGTGCGCCCGCCCACTCCCTCTACCCTTTCAACTGCGTGCATGATCTGGCTTGGATCCGACGAGCTCCGGGTTTTAGGCATAACAATAGAAGGTTGTCCACCAAGTTTCTTTTGGTACCAATCTGGCAAAGAAAGACTGCCGCCATCAGGCGCGACAAATACCACGTCCTCGATTTGTTGATCTTCATAATTGATATACTCTCCAATTGCCGTCTTGAGACGCCCAGTAGCGCTTAGAGTATCGAAATGAGTCATTAGCATCTGAATCTGCTGTGCATGGATATCTATGGTCACTATATGATCAGTACCTACAGCCTTGAGTAGGTTTACGTGTGCTGCGGCCGAAATTGGCTCCCGCCCAACTTTTTTTCGATCCTGCCTGGCATATGCAAAATGAGGTTTTATAACAGTTATATCCTTTGCGCCACCCCTAGCGGCAGCGTCCACCATAAGAGCAGTCTGCATAATGGAGTCATTGACCGACCAAGGCCGACCGTTCGGCGTATGATCTGTTGGTAACTCAGAATCCGTCTGCACTATGAATACTTTCTTACTCCTTATAGAGTCTTGGTATTCGGCATGTAACTCACCATTAGAAAACTGCTTGTTTTGCGGATCACTTGCCGTAGTGCCTATAGCTTCAGCAGCATTTTGGGCGTGCTCTGGGCATGTCCATCCACCCACTATCACAATCTGCGAGGCTTGTTCCTCCGTCAACTACCGCTCTGCTAATGACGGGTCTAGCTCTCTCAAAATGGTGGCTCCTTATATGGTTAGGATTTCTTTTTCTTTAGCCTTTGCCGCCACCTCGGCATCTGCTTTCGCCTTATTCATAGCGTCTTCTACTTGGGATGTCAACCGCTTGGCTTCGTCCTCACCGATTGTTTTGTCTTTTTTGGCAGCATCAACCGCATCTATAGCGTCATGGCGAACAGATCGCATAGCGATCATGCAATCTTCTAGCTTACTACCTACTTGCTTGGTAATTTCGCGGCGACGCTCCTCGGTGAGAGCCGGAATTGGCACGCGCACCACTCGCCCATCATCACTTGGGTTAAGACCCAGCGTTTGGTTGTCGCGAATAGCATTACTAATGGCAGCAATGTTGGTTGGGTCGAAAGGCGTAATTTGTATTAGTTGGGCTTCTGGTGCAGTAATATTAGCCACCTGATTAAGCGGCATTGGCGTTCCGTAAGCCTCTACCATAACACCATCTAGCATGGCAGCACTGGCACGACCAGTCCGCAACTTCTTGAGGTCTTCTTCGAAGAGCTGAAGCGCGTTAGCTAGCTTGGTCTTTGCGTTGTCGATGATTTGGTTTGGATTCATACCGTTAAGTATAGCACCTGCAGTGACTATTCGACTTCGCCCAGAGCGATACGAGCAAAGCGTCTAACCACGATGTTTTCGCCAAGCTTGGCGATATGCTCTTTAAGATAACCGTCCACCGTTTGATCGGGATTCTTTACGAACGGCTGATCCAATAGACAGCGTTCTGCAAAGTGCTTCTTCAGCATGCCCTCTACAATATTGTCGATCATATTCTCTGGTTTGCCTTCGCCCTTGGCCTTTTCGGCAAACTCGGCTTTTTTAGCATCTTTGACTTCAGCCGGAATATCATCGGTGCTAACAAATTCGGGGTTAGTTGCTGCAATATGCATAGCAATGTCTTTAACCAAGTCTGTAAATATCTCGTTACGAGCCACAAAGTCGGTTTCGCAGTTTACTTCTACTAGTACACCGATACGACCGTCGTGGTTGTAGTTTCCTACCACGCCGGCACGAGCTTCGCGCTCACCGCGTTTTTCGGCCTTAGTCAGGCCCTTTTTACGCATAGCCTCGAGTGCTTTGTCAAAGTTACCATCGGCTTCTTCAAGAGCCTTCTTAGCGTCAGTTAAGCCCACGCCAGTTAGTTCCTTGAGTCGTTTTACTTCTTCCAATGACAATGCCATTATTTGCCCTCCTCTTTTGCTTCTTCCTTGTCTTCGGTTTTATCGGCTTCTTTAGTAGTCTTGGCCTTACCGGCTGCAATTGCAGCTTTTAGGTAGTCGACAATCAATTGAATGGTCTTGATTGCGTCATCGTTGGCTGGAATTGGATAATCTACCAGGCTTGGGTCGACGTTGGTGTCGCAAATAGCGATGATCTTGATGCCAAGCTTCTTGGCCTCGCGGATTGCGTTTACTTCGTTAATTACATCAACTACAAACACCGCACCCGGACGAGCTGCCATATGCTTAATACCACCATACAAGAAGTTCATCTGATCGATTTCTTCTTGGAATCGTTGTACCTCGAGCTTGTTATATTTGGCTTCCAGGGCACCACTGGCCATGCGAACTTCTAGGTCTTTAAGGTGCTTGATGCGCCCGCCAATAGTAGCTTGGTTGGTCAGCATGCCACCTAACCAACGTTCGGTGACGTAAGGCATGTCGGCTTCCTTAGCGGCAGCTTCTACAATTTCCTTTGCTTGTCGCTTGGTGCCAACGAACAAAATTTGCCTGCCTTCGCTAGCAGTCTTGCTAACAAACGCCAATGCGTTTTCTAGGCCCTCGACAGTTTTAGTGAGGTCGATAATGTGGGTGCCTTCACGCTTGCTGTGAATGTAAGGCGCCATTTTAGGGTGCCAACGGCTGGTTTTGTGTCCAAAATGAGCACCTGCTTCCAACAGTTTCTTGATATCAACATCAACTGATGCCATGTTAATAAATCCTTTCTCTTCGGATAAGCGACTGCCTGGCTGCATCCTACACGGAGTGCATCAGGAGGATTTCTCGCTCACCTGCTTAATTAATCGTGATCAAAATATAACAGATTACCGATGTAATTGCAAGATTATCAGATTATATTAACGCTTGCCTATAAAGGCTCAACGTATGACGATTTTAGGTCAACCCTGCCACTACGAAATGCTAATGACAATTTGAGCCCATCCCGTTCGCGTCGAGTACTGCGAGCGGTTAGCCAATAGGCCATAAAGTACCTGTTTAGCAAGCTTTGTGTGACCCGGCCGAGCAACTCCACTGAAAGCGGCTCAGCCCCTTGAGGTGATTCAATAACCAGACGACCGTCTTTCTCAGAAATCGAAAGTTCTACCTTTGCCGATTCGCCACCAGATAAACGAACATGCCCAAAGGAACTCAGGAATAGTGGAGTCAGTATAGACGAATCCGAGGGCACATCCCTCCTTACTGGAGGTAAGGTGTCGGGCATTACTAGATCTGTTGTTAATCCTGTTGCCCCTCCTCCGCTCTGAGGTCTAAGAGAGACAATTTGCGGGACTTCTGGAGATTCTGGGGTTTCTTGAGAGCCTAATTCCGGATTGTCAGCCAGAAAAAGACGAACTGCAGCCCTAGCGTCTGGAGCTCTAAACCCAATTGCAACAGCGTTTTCTACACCATTATCGACAAGTGCGCGACGTGCTTCTGGGGGCAGCTGAGCTAACTTAGCATCATTAAATTGTGGACGCGATGCAGTACCTACAAATAATACTGTTGGGTCTTCCTCCAGTACATCACCTACGGCTACATCCGGGTCTGTAGGCAACGCAACCGATCTAACGCCAACGCCGTCTTTTAGTCGACCACCATCAGGAATGTATGATGAAAAGACTCTCTCGCTTTGTGGGCGAAAACCGGTGCCAGCTATGAACGAACTTGCTTCAATCACTTCACCATCAGCATCCTTTATAGGCTGTCCCTGCTGGTCGTACAAAATCACTTTTCCACTTTTTTCATCTAGGCCGGCATCGCCTACGCGAGTAGGAATAAACTCTACAAGATTGTCTTTACCGCCTCTAGATCTGAGCTCTGTAATGGCTTTGTAGCGAGGCCGCTTACTTAGATCACCTTCCGCAACAATGTATATCTTCTTCACATTTCTAATAGTCGGGTTATCGGAACCACTAATAATACCGCCTATGTACTCCACGAGCGTTGCTGTAGAATTACCCGACCCACTAATAACAATAGTATCGCCCAGAACCCTAACGCTACCTTCACGCCCAGCCAGTGCCTGAAATGCTTCTAGTGTAGTGCTTACCAGTGGGAATTCAGTAACGGGCCTTGATGAGCTCTCTGCCTGTAGCCGCTTAAATCTAGGAGTCTCTTCAAACCCATATGTTGGCTCGCCTAATCCGGTTGAACTAATAACAGCATCTGTTTGCAAAGTCACTTCCCTTTGCCGACCTTGAGGGTCGGTAATCCTCAGACGAACAAGCTTAGAGCCTTGACCTTGCTGATCTGGATTAGGCCGAACTTCCATAACTTCTGTACGAGTTAAAAGCTTACTTGTTAGCAAGGCAGCTTGCAGCTGCACAACCAAGGCAAGATCATCATTAAGCGCAAATTGTTCGTCAGAAATTTCGTCAGGGTTAGGCAAGTAATTAACCGTGGTATTGATACTTCCGGGTCGTGTATCGCTGCCTTCACGTCTTTCACCCGGATAAAATCCAATTGGGCCAGACAATGCTCTCACAGTCCTGTCTTCGGGCACCCCTGTCTGCTCGCCTATAGACGCAGGAGAATCGGGCAGAGCTATCTCTGTAGCACCCCGTCGTTGGCACTATTCAATAACCAGGCCGGCCCTTCCGGAACCGAGAATGGCCCACCGGGCACAACACCTAAATCTACCACAAGAGCCCTAGCTGCAAGAGCCGGGTTAATCCTAACCAGTTCTCCTAAAGCAGTGACCCCTTCTGGCCCCGAACCAATCATTAATAATGGGACGTAGTCACCATCGGCCAGTTCAGCACCGGTTTGCGCGGTTAGCCGTTCAAAATAGTCTTTGAGCACAATCGTCGCAACCTCTGGACATTCACGCGCAAGAGCAACAAGATGAGGGTTAAATATACTAAGGGCTTCTATTGATTCTATGTACTCTTTTTCAAGATCCGACAGTTCACGCTGTTCTTCGAGCTGTTCACCATCCACTATGTAGGATTCTCGACCCACATCAGAACCGTTTCTGCCACGTATATAACGTTCTACTTCTCTGGTACGTTCGTCACCACGAGCTGATTGGAATATAGGGGCTATAACATCTTTAAAGCGGCGAGCAATCAATTTGGCAGCTGCAAGGTTTCGACCTAATTCAAGCGATTTTGGTAGTTCTGGGTTTAGCCTCTTATCCACAGACTCTGTTAATTCATCAAACAACTTTTTAAATGCTTCGGGCCGTTTTTGTCGACGAGCGAATAGATATAATGCAAGCGATTCAAGCAACTCCTCCTGAAGTCGCAAGTCTTCCGGTTCAACTGCAGGTAAATCCATTATTTGAGCTATTATTTCTTCTACTTCCACCGAACCATCTGCAAAAACTTGTCGTAACTCTGCTCTGCGAGCCAAAATTAGCGTGTCACCTACCTGTGACACAAGCTTACGCTTGAATTCGAATGAATCAAAGCCCTTAACAGTTGGGCGACTTGGCAGATCCATCAGTGTGGTCATGCGTTGTTCGTAGTCCAGATCTTCAAGTGTCGCGCCTTTAGCTACACTCAAAACCTCTACCGCAATTTGTCGCTGCCGCGCATACGTCGCAGCTTTCACAATTTCTTCGCTGAAGAATGGGCTCTCGGCAATTTTTTCTAACTCTTGCAACGAAAGTTCGACCGAGCCATCGGCCTTAAGCAACTCATCGGAAGCGCCTTTAAGACGTGCAGCCACAACTGCTTTTACTAGCACACCGTTAATTAGACGGGAATCTTCTTTAGTCGTGGCGTCTGCGGCCTCAAGCACGCCCCTTGCAGCATCTGGACCATCTTTTACTGCAACAGCAAAACGTGTAACCAAATCAATCTGATCGCTAATTTCTATTAGCTGATCGATTGTATCAAGCTCGCCTTCACATCTCTCTATGTCGGCCGGTACCATGGCCCCAGTACGTTCTCTCTCTATAGCTTCCTTTGCTGCACGCAACTTAGAACTTTCAACACTAAGCCCTTTACCCAGTTGATCGATTACATCTTGAGGAAGTTTTGATTTAAGATCTTTGATTTTATCTACTATTCCTAATACAAGCTCCTGCTGATCTGTGGTAACTTCTCGGTTTTCATAGACACCACTTCTTTTGCCAGTTAGCCTAACTGCACGTCTTCCGCCACTAAAAAACGGCTCAGTGCCTTTTACCCGATCAGTGAATCCATAGTCGGGATCATCGGCACGGCCCGACACAATGTCATCCAGAAAGCTGGCGGTAGAAACTATGCCATCGACTTCCTTGTTGGCACTCTTCAGAGCGAGCCTTGTACTTTCACGCGAAGCTGCTATAGCCAGCACTAGCTCCTGCTGATCTGTGGTAACTTCTCGGTTTTCATAGACACCACTTCTTTTGC
>CAYXYR010000001.1:20601-34919 GCA_964469435.1 uncultured Candidatus Saccharibacteria bacterium
CTCAGTGCCTTTTACCCGATCAGTGAATCCATAGTCGGGATCATCGGCACGGCCCTCATCTACGTCACTAACAAAACTCTCGACTTCGGGAGTTATTTCTACGTCTAAATAAGGGGCAACCGCACCAAGTGCGGTTTCGCCGAGTTCTGCAATATCTTCGGGATCCGTTCCAGGCACTACCGCATTTGGGCCGATCTGTTGAGAGCCCTGGATTTCATCATGCGGAGCCTGATCTTCTACTTGGTCTTGGGTTATTGCTGCCATTTTTATTTTAGTTTTATAGGCTTATTGTATACCTAACAGTAGCGGAATGTCTATATTATGTATTTTTGTTTTTCACAAATAGCCAGTTTTACAGCCTTGACCAGTGGATAACAGATGTGTATAATGGCCATCTGACTATGAAAAAAGATATTCACCCCAACAACTACCGCACAGTTGTGTTCAAAGACCTGAACGATGGCAGCATGTTTTTGACACGTTCAACTGTTGCCAGCGAAGAAACTATTAAATGGGAAGACGGTAACGAATACCCATTAGTTAGCGTTCATATTAGTAGCGCTAGTCATCCTTTCTTTACTGGCCAAGAAAAGATGATCGACATCGAAGGCCGCGTCGATAAATTCAAGGCTCGCCAAGAAGCCGCCGCCAAAAAACGCGAAGCTGCTAGTGCCCGAGCTGGCAAGAGCCGTGGTAAAAAGCAAGCTGAAGCCCAAAAAATTGGCGCCCCTGCCGCTAAACAATAGCTAGACCAAGTACCAAACAGTCGTAATCTTATGGAGATGCGGCTGTTTTCTTTTATACTAAGAATGAATATGAATACCGAACAAACCTTACGGCAAGAATACGCCGAATTACAAGCCAAGCTGACAGACCCTAATGTGTTTAGCTCGCCTAGCTACCCCAAACTAGCTAAGCGACAGAGCGCCCTAGAGCAGATAATTGCCCTTTTTGACGAAAGGATAAGCTTAGATAAGCAAATCCTTGAGGCCAAAGAACTGCTAAGCGGCAACGACAAAGAGCTGGCCGAGCTGGCTAAAGAAGACATCAGTCAGTCCGAGACTCGCCTGCAAGCCGTCGAAACCGAGCTGGCCGAGCTTCTGACGCCCAAGGACCCTAATGACGAAAAAGATGCCATAGTCGAGGTTCGAGCGGCTGCCGGTGGCGATGAAGCTAGCCTGTTTGCTGGCGATCTATTTCGCATGTACAACCGCTGGGCCGAAGCCAAAGGCTACAAAATTGAGCTTATCAGCGAAAGCCCTAGCGAAGTGGGCGGTTTTAAAGAAGTTATTTTCGCTATGCGCGGCACAGACGTCTACCGGTACCTTAAGTTTGAGGCTGGCGTGCATCGTGTACAACGAGTGCCCAGCACCGAAAGTCAGGGGCGCATTCATACCAGCACCGTCACCGTTTCAGTACTGCCCGAAGCCGAAGAAACCGACATCGAAATTAACCCAAGCGACCTACGCATTGATGTTTATAGGAGTAGTGGTCATGGCGGCCAGAGCGTCAACACTACCGATTCGGCGGTCCGTATTACTCACTTGCCGTCTGGCTTAGTAGTTACCTGTCAGGACGAAAAAAGTCAGATCAAAAACAAAGATAAGGCCATGGGAGTGCTTAGATCACGCCTGCTACAAATCAAGATCGAAGAAGAGCAAAAGCAATTGAGTGATGCCCGTAAGAAGCTAATTGGTAGCGGAGATCGTAGCGAAAAAATACGTACCTATAACTTTCCGCAAGACCGAATTACCGACCATAGAATTGGCTATAGCCGCAGCAATATTCCAGCCGCACTAAATGGTGACATCGACGACCTAGTGAATGCCCTACAAGACTATGAAAAACAACTCGAAGCCGACGAACGTTCTTGATGCTTTAGCGGCCGGTCAAAAACAGCTCATTGATGGTGGTATTAGTAGCGCAAGGCTAGACAGCCAGCTATTACTCGCTAATGTAGTTGGGCAATCTAAGGCCTGGCTGCTTAGCCACCCAGAATACGCCTTAACCAGCCGACAGCGGCAGCATTTTGAACAACTGGTTTCTAAACGAGCAAAAAATATTCCGGTCGCCTATTTGCTTGGATACAAAGAATTTTACGGCCGTAAGTTCATTACTACCCCTGATGTGCTAGTGCCGCGTCCCGAAACTGAACAGTTAGTTGAACAAATTTTAGCGCTTGGTTCAAATAATGATACGCTGCGAGTATTAGATATCGGCACCGGATCGGGGGCAATCGCAGTCACTCTAGCTTGCGAACGCCCAAACTGGCAAATATACGCAAGCGATACAAGCTACTCTGCTTTGGAGGTAGTAAAAGCCAACGCCAAAGAACACCATGTTTTAGACAAAATCAGCTTGATAGAACAAGATCTACTTCTATCCGATAGCCAACGATACGACATTATTGCAGCCAACCTACCCTATGTTCCGAATCATTTGCGAGATAAGCCAGATATAGCCCACGAGCCTGACGCAGCACTATTTGCCGGTGCGGATGGACTAGATTTGTACAGAGATTTGTTTAGCCAGTTAGTATTTCGCACCAGACAAGGCAACCCCGTAGATATTGTAGTTATCGAGTCGCTAACTAGCCAGCACGCCGAACTGACACAAATAGCCAGTTTGGCTGAATATGAACTGCTGAAAACCGTAGATCTAATTCAGGTTTTTAAACATTATTGATTAGGTGCAGCTTCGAGAGTTGCATCGAGTGTTTGTCCTTTGCCGTCACGGATAATCGTGAGCTTAACTTTATCACCAACACTACGTCGGCCTAAAATTGATGTTAGACTATTGTTCTCGTCGATGACTATAGAGTCGATTTTGGTAATTATATCCTTTTCTTTTAGACCAGCTTTATCGGCCGGACTATTACTAATCACGCTGCCCTGGCCTGAATTTGATGGAGCCAGGTATGCCCCACGCTTAACGCTGAGATTGTACTGATAGGCGTAATCATCTGTTAACGATACATAACGCACGCCCAGGTATGGTCGCAGCAATTTACCGTCTCTAAGAACACTCTTTATTAGCCCTTGCACATCGTTCACAGGGATAGCAAAGCCGATATTTTCGGCATTGCCGGCTACTGCCGTGTTAATACCAATAACTTCGCCGCTAGTGTTTACCAAAGGGCCACCTGAATTGCCTCGGTTAATGGCTGTATCGGTCTGGAATAGATTTTGTAAGGTTTCGCTAGAACCGCCCGAGCCATCACCCGCCTGAACACTTCGCCCGTAGCCAGATATAATGCCGCTAGTTACAGTATTTTGGAATTGGCCCAAGGCGTTACCGATAGCTATGACTTTGTCGCCGACTTGTACCTTACTAGAGTCAGCCAGTACTACTGGCGTGAGTTTTTTGCCCTTTAGATCGGTAGCTTTTAGAAAGGCCACGTCCAGCGAGTCGCTCTCGCTAGTACGTCCAATAACCGTAACCTTGTCGAGTTTTGTACCATCTGACAAAGTTACGCTTACAGAAGTAGTGCCAGCCGGTACTACATGACGATTGGTAATAATGACGCCATCGGAGTTGAGTATAAAGCCTGTTCCGGCACTCTGTTGGTCACCCGAGTAACCAAATAAAGTATCTGCGCCTTGGCTAGTAACATTAACTGAAACTACACTTGGTCCAACTTTTTTGGCCAGTTCAGTTATAAGCTGGCTCTCACTAGTAACAACTTGCTGCCTAGCGGCTGTAGTAGTAGGAGCTGCTTGTTGAGTACGGCTAGACGAACCCAGCCATCCACCCAAGAAGCCCAAGCTTAGACAGCTTAGCAGCAACAATGCTAAGCCTGCATTTTTGGTACGCTGCCCGCTCAATTTATCAGCAGTTTTTTTTACATTCAAAGTCAGATTTGGAACCTTTACCACTTTGCACCCCTTCTTTATATGTTCTTATCGCCCCATTGAGAAAACGTCAGCATAATCACAACTACTGCAATCATTACAAAAATTATTTGCCTACGTAGCAATACTGACATTTGGTCATTCTTGTACAGATAGTAGATGCTGCCCAAACCTGTTGCCACCACCGACAAAAGCAAAGCTGGCTGAGCAATATAGCCGTAATAAACCAACCAGTGACTAGTAACCCACATCAGAGCAGCCGAAGTATATGCCCAAGTATAGGCCAGAAAACGGGTTAAAGGCTCTTCGAAATTGGCAAAAAAATGCCGGGCAGCGGCATAACAAATTAGCCAAGTGCATAAAATAAGCGCCCAAGAAGCGGCCCCGCCCCAGTTGAGCAATAAGGCAGTTAGACCCAATAATTGAGCCGCTAATGCCTGTACAGACACACCAAGTAAAGATGACTTAGGTTTCAACCAAATAAGCCAGATAGCGTACAATACCGCCCAACCAAGCTGAAACAATTGTGAACCGCTATGAATCATGAAAATTAAGAAGGATAGGCCAACTATTATATCTACGCCATTTGCCCTTAGATTGGCTGGCCAGTGTCTGGGCTTAACTGCAAACATGCGCCATTTGCTAAGCAAAATAAGCGCAAAAGCAACCTGATAAAAGTGTATCCGGACAAATAGGAATAGCAACGCCGGCAGTAGCCCCTTGAGCATAATATGCAAAAAGTGCGAAAAGCCTTTGGTTGGTTTTATCTTCTCCCCAAGTTGTCTCATAATCTGTTGATTATTATAACAAACTATCTGAAGTAACGCTGAGTGAATCACTGTAATTTAAACATGTGCGTATTGGCTCGCAATACGCTATAGTGTGAGTAATGGACGATGAACAGACACCGAGCTATGCTCCAAAATCTGATGATCCCTACCGCCTAAATATGGACACTCCTCCCGAGATACCCTCTTTGCCAGAGGAAGAGGCCAAGGTGACCAAAAGCGAGGGCATCAAAAGCATATTATCAACCGTTGCTATATTGGTTATAGCACCACTGATTGCTCTTAGTTTGACTGCTTTTGTATTCCAGTCTTATGAGGTAGATGGCCCCAGTATGGAAACCACCCTACAGAACCGCGACCGATTGATTGTATATAAATTACCTAAAACAATCGCTAGTATTACTGGGCATGCTTACGTACCCCATCGCGGCGATATCATCATTTTTAGCAGAACCGATGGCTTCGAGTTTGGCACTTCTGCCAAACGCCAGTTAATCAAAAGAGTTATTGCCTACTCCGGCGAACGAGTGGTCGTAAAGGATGGCAAGTTGACTGTTTATAACACCGAACATCCTGATGGTTTTCAGCCAGATGATGCGCCTTATGGCAAAGTTATCGTAACCACACCTGGCGACGTAGATTTAGTAGTCCCAGATGGCCAGATTTATGTTTGCGGAGACAACCGACCAAACTCACTAGATTCTCGGTCTTTTGGGCCAATATCTACCAACGACATTGTAGGCAAGCTTATACTGCGTGTTTACCCATTCAATAAAGGTCACACTTACTAGCTAGCGAGAGAGCAGTTTGATAATACGCTTGAGGTCGGTTTCGTTTTTGAATGCTATCTCCAGGCGACCACCTTTGGCTGTTCGTCGCAATGATACTGGGGCTTTAATGGTGTTGGCTAGCCTTTCGGTTTGAGGAGTAGTTGTATCGACTCGTTTAACTGCCGCCGAAGCTGTTTTGGCGCCCTGTTTTTGAGCCACAACATAACGTTCGGCCTGTCGTACAGACCAACCGTTTTTAAGTATCAAGTCTAGTAGGTCGTGTTGTAGTTTTTCGTCTTTCAAAGCCAGTATTGCTCGGGCATGACCCTCGCTTATTTTCTTATCATGCAAAGCTTCACGAGCAGCTTCGGGTAATTGCAATAACCTGACGATGTTGACCACAGTGGCTTGTGCCTTACCCAATTGCTTGGCTATGGTCGCATAGTCCTGGCTAAACTGTTGGTGTAGATGCAATATCGATGCCGCCTGTTCTAATGGTGACAAGTCAACCCGCTGCATATTTTCGACTAAAGCCAACTCGAGCCTCTGCAACTCTTCCATAGTACGGACAATTGCCGGTACTGTTTTTAGATTGGCTTTTCTAGCTGCTCGCCAGCGACGCTCGCCGGCAATAATGTAATATTCCGAACCGTTAGGTGTGACTACCAGCGGCTGCACAATGCCGTGCGCAATTATCGATTCGGCCAAACCGGCGATTGCATCATCATCAAAAGTTCGACGAGGTTGCTGTGGGTTGGGTACCAATACGTCAATTGCTAGCTGTTTTACCTGTTCACCACTATCCGACAAAATCGAATTATCAAAATTTTGCGGCAAAAGCGCATCGAATCCTTTGCCTAATCCCTTATTTATCGCCACGACCATCTACCTCCTTGGCTAGTTGTTTGTAAGCACGCGCCCCTTTGGACCATTTATCGTGTTCCATTATGGATTTACCATGGCTTGGCGCCTCGGCCAACCTAACATTGCGCGGAATAATGGTGTTAAATAGTTTCGCGCCAAAATGTTTTTTTAGTTCGGAAACGACTTGTTCGGATAAGGCCGTGCGACCATCGTGCATTGTTACTACCACACCCATTAATTGCAATCCCGGGTTAAGGCCGCTTTGTTGCACTCGCTGAAACACACTTAGTAGCTGACCCAGCCCTTCTAGGGCATAATACTCGGCCTGCACAGGTATCAAAACGTCTGTAGCTGCTGTTAGTGCATTGATGGTTAACAGACCTAAAGCAGGTGGGCAATCTATTAATATATAGTCATAAACAGCTTTCGTAAGTGCCTTTTTTAGCTTAAATTCACGTTGTTCTTCGTTGGCCAAATCTACCTCGGCCGCCGCCAAGGTTTGATTGGTTGGCACAACGCGCAAGCCTGCTACCGACGTATCGTTGCTGGTAGCGGCAAGATCAGCCTTGCCAAACAATACATCGTACATAGTGCTATCTAGTTGCTGCTTATCTATTCCCAGGCCGCTAGTAGCGTTGCCCTGGGGGTCTAAATCAACAATCAGAACAGACCTGCCTCGCTTTGCTAAGTAGGCTCCCAGATTTATAGCGGTAGTAGTCTTACCTACACCGCCCTTCTGATTTAGAATCGCAATTACTTTAGTCATTTCTACCCATTTATCAGTTTATAGATTATCACGCACGACCTGTTTACACCATAACCACAAGCGGACTAACTAGAATAATCTATGCTAACTAGCTGTTTAATACTAGCTCTTTTATACCTTGTATTAAATAACAAAAAACGCCGCATTGTGCGACGTTTTCCCTTGCCAAACTAAGTTACTGGTACTTAGCCGATTTTGGTAATCGTAATGTTTGCTAGTTTTTGGCGATGGCCATGGACTTTATGAACACGTTTCTTTGCTTTGTAGCGAATTGCGGTTACTTTGTCGGCCCTTACTACATCTTCGGCAACGGTAGCCGAAACTTTAGCACCAGCTACAACTGGCGTACCTACAGTAGTTTTTGTACCATCGATGACTAGCAACGGTTCAAAGTCTACCTTTTTGACATCACCAAGTAGCTCTACCTGAAGGGTTTGACCTTCGGTAACCACGTATTGCTTGCCACCGGTTGCGATAACTGCTTTTTTCATTGTTTACTCTTTATAGAAATTTAGTTACCAAAAGATATTAACAGATAAGCGTATCTCTG
Source organism: uncultured Candidatus Saccharibacteria bacterium (assembly GCA_964469435.1). GTDB lineage: Bacteria > Patescibacteriota > Saccharimonadia > Saccharimonadales > AWTP1-31 > CAYUBG01. The sequence goes on from CAYXYR010000001.1 coordinate 28,191, forward strand.
TAAAGTGCCTAGCTAAGCCTTCTGTAACGACACAACAAGCTCGGCACCGTCTATTTTTACCGTAACATGGTGGCTTAAACCAGCCTTCAGGTCTGTTTTAAGGCTTGTAGCCAGCGTTTCGGTAGCAATTGTGGGTTTGTGCTCGTCTATAGCCTTTGCAAGCTCTGAGTCGCTTGTATGTAAGTTTAGAGTAATACGGTCGTCTACCTGTAAGCCAGCTTGTTTTCTGGCATTCTGCACAGATCTTACAACCTCACGCATCATACCCTCACGATGTAGCTCTGGTGTAATCACAGTATCTAAACGAACGCTCGGCACACAATGTGCCGCGAATTCGACCTTCTTAACATTTAGCTCTTCTTTGATGATTTCTACATGCTCGGGGTTGATTAGACCAGCAAATTTTGAGTCTAATAGAGTAGCGGATTCTAGAGGTTGCCTAACTTTAATGCCCGCTTCGGCCCTGAGTGATAACCCAGTATTTATCACCATACGAGTCTCTGACATGCTTACCAGGACAGAATTAGCGATTTTACCTGGCTCTGGCCAATCAAGCAGATGTACCGAATCACCACCGGTTAGATTCTGGAACAACTCTTCGGCCAAGAATGGGGTAAATGGTGCCAAAATCATACTAAGACGAACAAGCACAAAGTGCAGTGTCGTGTAGGCGCTATTTTTATCCTGATCATCTTCGCTTTTCCAGAAACGACGGCGGCTGCGGCGTACATACCAGTTACTAGCGTCATCTATAAACTCAAAGATTGGCCGAGTAGCAGCAGGGATATCGTAGTTATCCATGTTATTTTTAACTTCTTGGGTAAGCTCCTCTAGGCGAGACAGTATCCATTTATCTAGCATATTGGTACTGTGGGGAGGCACGTCTGTGACTTTGCCCTTCCATTCCCAACCATCAACTTCGGCATACATAGTAAAGAAGTCGTACATATTCCATATCATGGCCAGTTTACGTGCCACAACACCCACATCTTGGTCTTTGAGGCTAAAGTCTTCACCATTCACAACCGGGCTGCTGAGCATATGAAGCCTAAATGAGTCAGTTGAATACTTGTCCATTAGCTCCAATGGATCGGTGTAGTTTTTGAGCTTTTTACTCATTTTTTTGCCATCGTCTGCATATATAAATCCAGTACAAACGACATTTTTGAACGGGGACTTACCAAAAAGCGCCACATTTACAGCCGTGAGCGAATAAAACCAGCCCCGAGTCTGATCTATAGCTTCGGTAATAAAGTCGGCTGGAAAACTAGATTCGAACTTCTGTTTATTCTCAAACGGATAATGGAATTGGGCGAATGGCATACTACCGCTCTCGAACCAACAGTCCAAAACCTTGCCAATATGCCTAAGCTCAACACCGTCGACTTCGAAAGTTATGTCCATTACATTAGGCAGATGATAATCATCGAGTTTTTTGCCTGTCAACTGTTCGAACTCTTCGTAGCTGCCAACCACTTTCACGACCTCGGTACCATCCGTTCGCTCACCCTTCCAAACCGGGATTGGCGTAGCCCAGTAGCGATCACGCGACAGGTTCCAGTCTGGCGCGGATTCGATGATATTCTTGAAGCGCCCTTCCTTGAGGTGAGCCGGTACCCACTTATTGGTCTGATTAGCAGACAGCATTTCCGATTTCTGGCCTTGAATATCCATAAACCAGCTAGGATGAGCTCGGTACATTAGCTTAGTACCACAACGGTGACAATGAGGATAATCATGCTGAATGTACTCCACCTTGAGCGCCTTGTCTTCAGCCACCAAAGTCTTGGCGATTTCTTTATTTACTTCCCAGATGTTTTGGCCCTGCCAACGCCCTTGGGTATAGTGACCATTTTCGTCTACCAAAGACACGATCGGCACATCTTCGGCTTTACATAGTTCGTAATCTTCTTCGCCATAAGCTGGGGCTTCGTGAACAATTCCAGTACCATCTTCAGCAGTAACAAAATCGGCCGCCAAGATGCGATGGGCGTTGGGGCCATGATTTTCGAACAATGGATGATATTTTTTACCAACCAGTTCCGTTCCTTTGACCTTACTGACAACTTTAAAATCGAGCGGTTGATGTTTTTCGTCGGTGAATACTTTTTCTACCGCTACCGAAGCAACAAACATTCGCTTACCCTGATAATCTACTAGACTATATTCAAGCTTTGGGTTTACGGCAATTGCCACGTTGGCAGGCAACGTCCAAGGGGTAGTGGTCCAGGCCAAAACATATTCGTCACCATCTTCTAAAGCAAAATAAACAAACACGCTGGGATCGGTATCTACCTGATAGCTATTCTCCATAGCAACTTCGCTCTTAGAGATTGGGGTGGCATCTTTAGTGCAGTAAACCAAGATCTTTTCGCCTTCGTAAATCTTGCCATTCTCGTACATCTCTTTGAATGCCCACCATACTGACTCCATATATTCTGGGTCCATGGTTTTATAGGCACCCTTGAACTCGACCCAACGCCCCAAGCGCTCGATAGTGTCTTCCCATTCGGTTCCAGTCTTGACCATGGCTGCTCGACAAGCGTTTACGTAATCTTTGATGCTAATCTTGGTGCCAATTTCCTTTTTATTGGCAATACCTAGCTGTTTTTCTACAAAAACTTCGGCCGGCAAACCATGGCAATCCCAACCCCAACGACGCTCGACTCGTTTGCCCTGCATAGTCTGGTATCTGGCAACGGCATCCTTGAGCGCAGATATCAGCAAGTGCCCATGATGCGGTGTACCTGTTAAGAAGGGTGGTCCATCATAAAATACCCAAGGATTATCTTTGGGCCTGTTCTCGACCGATTTTTCGAATGTCTTGTTCTTTTTCCATTGCTGTACTAAGTCTTTTTCGTACTCTATGGCTCGTCTTCGTGTATTGGCTTTGAATTTCATTTTGTATTCCTTTCTATGAGCATAGCAGCCATATCACCTATATTACTTTGTTCTAAAGCAACCTCAGCTTCTTGATCACTGCACCCAAGTAGTAATTTTATTTCACTATCTTTCTTGATCGCATCTGCAATAACCAAAATGCCTGTTATGTTATTCCGATCTCCCGAGCCAATCCAGACATCAATTCCACCCCCATCCTGACTCTGGGTGCCGTCAAGATACCCGTAATCCATGGGATATACATAATCCCTGTATCGTGGGTGTGTTGTACCCTTGGCTCGGTCAATTACAACCTCGCTATTTGCTAAAATTTGATCCAGTTTTTCGAAAATTTCTTGCTTCATATATTTTCTTATTTAAACAAAAATCACTTCTTCTGTCTGTCAGAATCCGAGCTATTCGGACGGTACCATCTGACTTCCAAAAGAAGTGATTCTCTTAGCGCTTTATTACCGCTATTACGGGCGACCCGTTCGGTTCTACTCTGTTGCCATTTCTTCCGACTGCTTCGTGGTAGATAGCCACTCATCTGCTATACAGAACGCATTTACGCGCTAACTATAGCACTATTACCTCTGTATTTGCAACTCGCCTAGTCTTGCGCGTAATAAGCCACTTCGTTGATTAGCGGCAAAACCGACCCGGCCCACATTCGCAGTAGGCTACCATCTTGGCGGGTAGCCAAGATAGCCGGATATTTTGTGACGTCGTACAGACTGGCTAGCGCTGAGCCGTCTCGGCTCTCCAGACTCAACAACTCTAATTTTTTGTCAGTCTGATGAGCAAAATCGCGCGCAAATTCTTCTACAGAACGGGCGTGCTCTGAATTTTGATGATAAAGCACAACTACTTTCATATGATCTATATATTACCCTTTTTTATTTATCTGCCATAGCTCTGAATCTAAGAGTGGCCCATAAACGTCACGCCGCCTAGTTACTTTAGCTAGCAATCTTTGCCTAACAACTCCCATACGCCGATAAAATTTTACAGAAGAGATATCGTCTATGACTGCTATTGGGGTAGTCTCATTGCCCTCACCCATACTAAAAACCGCAGCCACTGCTAGAGCATCTTCTATATTAGCCCCGGCACCGTTCAGCTTTGATCCAAAGATATCTTTAGTCCCACTATAGTTACTTACCGGATAGAACCCATAAGAACCGAGGCTCATCCCTACTGCTCCCTTGCGCATTGGTTCTGAGTGCGAGTCGGTAATAATAACCCCTACATTACTTATATGATTGCGTTTTCGAATCTCGTGCCAAATATGCCTGGCTACCCCATAGGGATGTTTGGGCATCAGAATGTAGTGATCTGCCCCATTACTCCTGTCTATGCCCGCGGATTCCACTAAAAGGTCATCAACTAAAGTGAGTTCCATATCACTGCGATTTTTCTGCCAAGGCACCAACACTTTTCGAGCATTCTGACGAACAAGCTTGTCTTTACTTATTTTATCCACCGGTATGCACCTTCCTTGGCAAATTGCGATTACTTTGGAAGATATTGCTACCACCTGGCCATCTTGAACATTTTGAAGATATTGCAGTACGTCCTCAAGATTTTCTTTGGGGGGTCGAAACTTTTTTGTTTTTATTGTTTTTATATTCATTTTTCATTTTTAGTCTACCACAAAGCTAAAGAGCCCTGGTACTAAGGGCTCTTTATTCGCACGCCTAGTGTCATACTACTAGCTACAGCCGGTGGTGCTACCACAACTAGTGCAGACATAGCAGCTACCTGCTCTTTGCGTCTGATTACCGCAGTTGTAGCACAACGGTGCGGTATCGTCGGACTTCTGCGATAGCTTCGGCTTGTCGGCCACTGGTTCGGTGGCCACAATAGTTTCTACAGTCTCAATAACGACTGCTGACTCCTGGCTATCGTCATTAACCTCTTCTAGCAGGCTGGTCTGAGCTTCTGGCATGTCGTCGATCGATGCCAAGCCTAACTCTAGCCGATCATCGAACGACAAGTAGTCTAGGGCGATTCTTCGAATGATGTAGTCGGTTATCGAGCTGGCTGTACGAATCTCTGGGTCATCGGTGATGCCGGCCGGCGCAAAGCTGGTACCTCGCAAGGTTTTGACATAGCTTTTTAGAGGCACGCCGTACTGCAAACCATGGCTCACGCTAATCGCGAATGAGTCCATCAAACCAGATAAAGTCGAACCCTGCTTGGATACACTGATGAATAACTCACCAGGGGTGCCGTCTTCGTACTCACCAACCGTAAAGAACCCGGTTAGGTCGGCAATATGGAACTTGTAGGTATTGCTCTTGCGACGCTTCGGTAGCATTCGGCGAACAGCACCTTTCACAATCACCCTATCCTTAAGCTCATCGACGGTTGTTTTTGTATCAGCCTTCTCGCCTTCCTTCTTGGCCATACTTAGCGGCTGGCCAACTTTACAGTTGTCACGATAGACGGCAACAGCCTTGAGACCCATACGCCATGAATCAATATGTAGCTGCTCAATATCCTCTACCGTAGCTTCTTCAGGCATGTTCACTGTCTTGCTGATAGCGCCAGAGAGGAACGGCTGTACAGCAGACATCATCTTGACGTGACCTAGGTAATGGATAGCGTTGTCGCCCATCGAACAAGCAAACACTGGCCTGTGCTCTTCCTTCAAGTGAGGCGCACCGGTTATGGTCTTTTCAGTATCGATGTAGGCCACTATGTCGTCGACCTGCTTTTTGTTATAACCAAGCGCCTTTAAAGCACGTGGCACTGTTTGGTTTACTATATTCATAGATCCACCACCAACCAATTTCTTGTGCTTTACCAGCCCTAGATCCGGCTCGATACCAGTGGTATCACAATCCATCATTAGGCCAATAGTACCGGTTGGGGCCAAAACGCTAGCCTGGGCGTTACGAACACCGTATTGCTGACCAAACTCTACAGCATCATCCCAAGCAGCCGCTGCCGCACTTAACAACTCTTCCGATACCATACTAGCGTCGATATCAGATACAGCCTGGCGGTGCATTTTCAGAACATTAATCATGTTCTTTTGATCTTTGTGGAATCCAGCAAATGGTCCAACTCGGCGAGCAATCTTAGCGCTAGTAGCGTAAGCGTGGCCTGTCATGATGGCCGTAATGGCGGCCGCTTGAGCTCGACCTTCGTCAGAATCATATGGCAAACCCTGAGCCATTAGCAAGGCTCCTAAGTTGGCGTATCCAAGGCCTAGCTCTCGGTATGCTTTGGCATTTTTGGTGATGTTTTCGGTTGGATACTCCGAGTAACCAACCAAAATCTCTTGAGCAGTAAACACGAGTTCGACAGTGTGTTTGAAAGATTCGATATCGAAGCTAAAGTCATCATTTAGGTACTTCAACAAATTGATTGAGGCCAAATTACAAGCCGAGTTATCTAGGTGCATGTATTCACTACATGGGTTGCTAGCATTAATACGCCCAGCGTTGGGAGTCGTGTGCCACTTGTTAATAGTAGTATCGAACTGCATGCCCGGGTCGGCACACTCCCAGGCGGCTTCGGCAATTTGCCTAAACAGATCCCGAGCTTTTACTGTTTTAACTGGAGTTCCATCAGTCACAGCCTTAAGATCCCAATCGGCATCGTCGACAACTGCCTGCATAAACTCATCAGTCACTCGGACCGAGTTATTGGCGTTCTGATACTGAACGCTAAATGAGTCTTTGCCGTCTAAGTTCATGTCGAAGCCAGCTTCCTGGAGTACGCGGGCTTTACGCTCCTCGATGATCTTAGACTAGTTGATTTCTTCAACATCTATGTTACCATCATTAAAAATAACCATTTTATCTGACCGACGGGTCTTACGGCTACTGTGGATTG
>CAYXYR010000002.1:0-26654 GCA_964469435.1 uncultured Candidatus Saccharibacteria bacterium
CAGGTGTATGGTCGAGCCCCAGAAGAGGTTACCAAAAACATGCGTCGGGACGCTAAGGTTGTAAACTTTGGGATCATGTATGGCCTAAGCACCCATGGTCTGGTTAGGGCAACTGGCATGGCCTACGAACAAGCTAAACACTTTATCGACAAATATTTCCAAGCTCGACCCAAGCTGAGGAGCTATATCGAATCTGTTCGCGAACAAGCCAAAACGGACGGTTACGTAGAGACGCTACTTGGTAGGCGTCGACCAACACCAGACATAAAATCGAGCAACTTTGTTGTGCGCGAGGCGGCCTTAAGAGCAGCTGTAAACATGCCATTCCAGGGTAGTGCGGCCGACATCATGAAAAAGGCCATGGTTGATGTCCAAGCCAAATTAACTGGGCAAGATGACTGCAAAATACTTCTACAGATACATGACAGTATTTTGGTGGAGTGCCCAAAACACAAAGCCAAAGACATAGCCAAACTTCTAAAAGACACCATGGAGAATACTTACAAACTACCTGTAGATCTGACTGTTGATGTCTCTACCGGCGAAAACTGGGGCGAACTCTAGCTTAGTAAAGCGCTGGCTTGTGGGCACGCCAGAAGCTGGCACCAGTTCGCGCAGCTATTTGGAAGGCACGTTTGTTTGCAAGGTCACTTTTTTTGGCATCTGGGTCGGATGGATCTGTAGCAAAATATTCACCTACAACCCGCTTTTGCGAGGCACCTATTAAGACTTTAATTTTTGGTTCGTTAAGACACTCGGGGTCGATACCTTCTAGCAGGGTGCGATCTTCCATGTGTTTGGCAAATTCTATTAACTTGCGGTTACACGCTGATGTCTTGCCAAAGCCTATGCCCGGGTCTAAGATGATATTTTCGGGTCGAACACCGGAGTTTATCATTTCGCGTCTCTTGTGTAAAAGGTCGGTCAGTACATCTATGTCACTATTGATATCGGCATGTTGGTGCGCCCACCATACATCACCACTGGCGGCTGGGGGTAGGTGACTAACGATACATTTGGCTTGATATTGTACTGCCAGATCTATCATGCGTTGGTCGTGGAACATAGTTATATCGTTTAGGATTACCTTGCCAATTATTAGTGCCTTTTCGGCGACTTCTGGGTTGAATGTATCTAATGATATTCGACCCGGGTATTTCTCAATTAAAAGAGGCAAGACTGGCTCTAGCCGCCTCCATTCTTCTTCTGGGCTAATAGGGTTAGCCCAGGGGTTGGTGGCTTGGGCGCCGATGTCGATGATTGCTGCACCATCTACAAATAGTTGATCGGCTTCACGAATATAGTCTTCTGGCGAGATCATACTGCCGTCACGATTGATGCTGTCAGGTGTGACGTTAAGAATCCCCATGAGCTGCGGTCGCTCCAAGATAGCTGACTCCATACTCGAAGTATACACTGTTAACCAAAACTAATTAAGCATAACAATATTGCCAAAACACAAAAACTATGCTAACGTATAACTAAGTTATAAACAAAAACAAAAACAAAAAATGCCAGAAACATTAACGCCACCACAGCAAGAACATAAGGTTGTATCGGTACCTCCTGACGCAGAGCTAAGTCAGTGGACAGAACATAGGGTCGCCGATGGCCAGGTGAGCGAGTTAGCCCAACTAGACACAAGCCTTAAACCGCCAGAAGATTCATTGCCTGCCGAAAACCAAGAAGCTAGGGGTCAAGCAGAACAGCTAGTTCCTGATGGATTTAAATCAGTTGCAGAGCAGCTATACGAAGAAACGGACCTTGCCAAAAGAAAAGAGCTCAAGGCCCAAGCAGCGTTGGAATTAAAGCCTACGCTAGACTCGCTCGACGATGAATCGGTTGAAGATTACCTGGTTGAGGTTAACGAAACTTTTGGCGGTGTATTCTCAGGCGAGGATTTGTTACTGCTTAGTAATTCACGAGAAAAAGTCGTCATTGTTAACGACAAAGGACGCCTTGAAGAGATAGAAGTATCGGAAGAAAACATTGGTGATGTTTTGATGGCTGTCAAAGCAGCCGACGCCGAAAAACGTTTGGGCAACAGTTATGGACTAAGGCACGAGATTCTCAAAAGAAGTAAAGGTAAGGTTAGTACGACAGATGCTTATACTTATGCGACGGAACTTCCATTAAACGATGCTGACATGAAGGATTACTTAGATGATCCCGACAGCTGGATACCAGAAATAGCTGAGTGGCACGAGAGAGTTGTCGATGAAGAATACGCCAAAGCTCAAGCATTGTCGGAGAGGCTAGACGACGAAGAGCCAACTGTATATGCGCTGCGAGGTAATACAGCTGCCGGTAAGACTACAGCAGTTAGGCGTAATGCAACTTTTGCTAAATCGCTCGACGAAAAAGGCGAACCGTCGGGCAGTATAAATCCCGATACTCAAAAAACTGATATCAAGAATCGCGAAGCCGAAGAAGGCCGTCAGACCATAAGTCATGGGCAAGCCCACGAAGAGGGATCTATGTTGGCTCGTAAAATCCAAGCTCGAATAGCGGATTCTGAATCTTCCATGGTTATTGATAAGCGTATGTCTACGATTAAAAACCTTAATGAACTAATAAAGTTGGCTGAAGCACACGATAAAGAAATAAAAATCCTCGATGTAGATGTGCCGCTCGAAATATCTCTTGTTAGAGTTCTTCAGCGACCAGTTGGTGGTGATTCACCGAATGTTCAGTTCGACGCTGTTGCTGGAGGGTTCATTGACATACGGCATAGTAGAGGTGAGGTACTAGAGCGTGCCGAATCAGACGAGAACATAACCGACTATGTGTTAACTGTAGCTGATTCTAATGGGGAGTCCGTCGAAGTTGCTCACAAGGTAGACGGCGAGATCGTAATTGACCCAGAGCGCGAGGAGTTGTTTGAACAGGCGACAGGCGGTAGGGCAGACGCCGAAGCAACGGCTAAACAACTTGCTGAGACAGTCATAACCGATGAATATATTGAAGAGTATATAAAGAGAGTGCATGGAAATGATCCCGAGGGTCGGCAAGCCCAATCAGCTCATGCTTCTCTGGTTCAGTACAAGGGCAAAACATTTAAACAAGCTTTAGATGAAAGAGCATCATCATTAACTGAATAATAAAGGAGTGATATAATGGAAACAATAATGAATGGGCAAGGCCATGGTTCAGAAGACTTATTTAACCCCGATGAATATAGACGTAATGAGTATAGCGCCAATATGCTAAGGAAAATTCGCGAAAGATTCAGTGCAGAAAAGTTAGATATTGCAAACCGTATTAATGTGGCTAAAGAGGCAAATCCAGATAAAGAGCCTTTTGATTTAGATAGAGTCGCTCAGCGTTTGCCTGTTGGTGATAGGGACGATGAGGGAGTGATTCAAGTAGATCCTAGTGTGGCCCTAGATATGGAAGCTAAATATTACTTGGACAATGCTGGTATACAAACAGTAGACCAGTTTATTGATAGGCAACGAGAGCTAGACGCCCAAGATTCTAACTAAATTCGTGCCACAAGTCAGTTAAAGACTTGATTTATAATGTTAATTATGCTATTGTTTAGTTATTAAATAAAATCAAAAACTCAAATAAATGGAAACACCACAACCCGACCCATCAGCTACAGATCAAGTTATCCAGGGTATTGACCCTGTTGTTGGTGCAGATGTTATTACTGTAGCCCAACCTGGCGAATCCCAGCAGGAATTAGAAGGATCGCCTGACGACGACGTTAGCCAACAAGCAGTAAACGAGGCTGTAGTGCCCGTTGATGAAGCTGTAGACGCTGCCCCAACAACCGCTTCAATAATTGACGCAGAAATCTCGCCGGAAGAAGTGCAAAAACAAGACTATGTAGAAAAAGCTTTGGCTAACCTACGAGCAACAAGCCGTACTGCTACGGGTGTTATCGATACTAGTGCGAGCTCAACAAAAGCCGATGCCATGGTTGAGGGTCTAGATAGTGCTAGTATAGCCGAAACTGCGGTAACAAATTTTGCGAGTACTATTGCCGAACTATATGACATGAAAGATGTTAGCTTTGAATCCCCGGCGGACGTTAGAAGTTTTTTGGAGTCAGTAGCCAAACAAATTAATGGAGGCTTGTTAAAGGAGGGTCAACTTATACGATCTGGTGCTGACTCTGACAAATACCCCTATACGCGCATTGCGGACTTGGATGCAGCGCTGGATGATTTCTCTACTGAATTATTTGCAAGATTACAAAACCCAGATGACGACCCGATTGCAACGGCTGCCTGGGTGGAGTATCGGGTAGATCTAACGGATCACTTTTTTGCGGATGGCTGTGGTAAGACAGCCAAGGCATTAAGTGCTTTTGTTTTAATGCGCAGCGGCCAAGAGCTGCCAACATATCGTGATCGCAAAGAACTTTATTCTCACGCACCCAAGACAATACGAGGCGCCGATCCTGTTATAAATGCAGCAGAAGAGCAAGCTTGGCTAGATTACTATAAGACGTTATTCTAATCCTATATGACTTCTCGAGACCAAATGCTTCAACTAGTTAAGGAACGCCATCTAAATCAGTTTAGAAACGGCGTACTAAAGGTCCCGTACTGGATGCACTGTTATGGCGTTGCTAACATGCTCGAGAATATGACCATGCAATATGATGTGGGTATTAATAAATCCGAGAGGGAGGTGCTGTACTTAGCTGCACTAGGCCATGATCTTTACGAAGACACAATCACGCAGCGAGAAGAAATTTGCAGTAAGTTTGGCAAAGAAGTCGATTCACTAATTTTTGAGCTAACCAATGAGGTGAATGATTTAGATCGTGAAGCCTACATGAGCAAGCTTAGCCAAGCCACAGATCGCGCATTACTTATTAAACTGGCAGACATGCTAGAAAACACCACTAGTGTTTATTATTTTGCCGATTACTTAGGTGCAAAATGGATTAGTAAGTTCTTTTTACCAATCATGAATGATACATTGCCAGCTGTTACTGATCACAAATTCCATGCTAAGTGGTCACATTTGGCGGATGCTCTGAATAAGATAGTTGCATCGAATATCGGTTTGATTGAATCTCGTTTGTCAACGTTAGATACTAAGCCCAAGGATGATTAATTATACCAACCGACTAGATAGTGCTCTCAGGATTGCAGCCCGTGTCCACGAAAAGCAAGGCCAACATCGTAAGGGTACGGATATTCCTTACATCATTCATCCGTTCGGTGTCATGGCAATTGCCAGCAACGTCACCGACGATGAAGACACGCTAATCGCGTGCCTATTGCACGATGTCCTGGAAGACGTGGATCCTGTTATTTATAATACGGAACAAATGGCTCGTGATTTTGGAAACGAGGTTGTTTCGATAGTAAAGGATGTTACTTACGATGCTGAAATCAGCAACTGGCAAGCTAAATGCAAGGCATATCTGGAACATCTGGATAATGTGGCAAGCGAGAAAGCAGTTATTGTCAGTATTGCCGACAAAATACATAACCTCATATCAACACTTTCTGATTATGAGCGACAAGGCGATTTGCTATGGCAAATATTCACCACAAAAAGTGCTAGCGACCAACTATGGTGGTACAAAGAAATATTAACAGTAACTACAAAACGTAAGGCACCCGTTCAACTAACAAGACAGCTTTCTGAGTTAGTAAAAAAAATGGATGCATCGATAAAAAACCCTTAACCAAAAGCATTGTAAATATAAGCATAATGTGGTATTATATGATCATTAAGGAGTTTTATGTCTTCTGGACGTCGTCGTTTCATTGTATTTATGACTGTTATCGTCGGTATTATATTGCTGATTATGCTGATAACACGCATAGGCTCGAACAAAAGCTCTACACCTAAAACTGCGTCGAAAAAACCAGCCGTGGTTAAACCAATTAGTGTTACTGACTATGCTCAGAAAGATAGCAAAGTCGTACTTACTATAGATGGCAAAATTAATGGTGATGATCAGCATCGGGCTATCCGCATCACCGTTAGCCCAGATTTTCGCGTAGCCGAAATTATTCAAGGTTACGAGAATAAGGTAATTAAGACTCAGACTGACCTAAATAACCGTACTGCCTACACCGACTTTATCTATGCTATAAATCGCTATGGATTTAGCAAAGAGCGTAAAACCGCATCTCCCGACGATCGTGGTGCGTGTCCTCTAGGCAACAGATATATTTATGAAATCTACGATGACGGAAATAGCGTAATGCGTCGCTGGGCAGCATCTTGTGGCGGCATTGGTACCTCGGCTGGTAGTCCGTCACAGCTCAACGATTTATTCCAAAAGCAGGTCAACGAGTACTTCAAATTCGTTACCGGCATACAGCTGTAGATTTGCGGTATAGTAGGGTGGTGATTAAAGCTATTATTTTTGATTGTTTTGGTGTGCTTACCGCAACCGAGCTATGGAAGGAGTTTATTGCTACCCTGCCAGAGGATGTGCGGAGAGAAGCAAGTGACCTAAACAGAGTGCGTGATGCTAGCCTAATTTCACTAAAAGAATTCAACGATCAAATTAAGCAGTTAACCGGCAGACTGCCAAGTGTAATTGAGTCCCGTACGAAAGACGCTGTAGAAAAAAATGAGCCATTATTCAATTATATAAAAGAGCTACATAAAAGTTACAAAACTGCCATTCTAAGCAACGTTGGATCTAACTGGGTTAGAGAGGTTTTTCTAAACGATCAAGAGCAAAAACTTTTTGATGAAATAATATTGTCGTATGAAGTTTTTGTAACCAAACCTGATCCAGACATATATTTACTAACTGCAGAAAAACTTGGTGTTGAGCCTGAAGAGTGCATTTTTATAGATGACGGCGAACATAATTGCTTGGGTGCCCAAAAGGCGGGCATGAAAGCCGTGCACTACAATAATTTTGTTCAGTGCAAAATGGATATCGAACAAATTTTAATTACCGATTCTAATAACTAATCGCAATTTGCTGCGGACGGCCTTTTGTAAGTCTGGCAGCCGCATTCTTAAGGCGGTTGCCGCCGCTCCACTGGGCGCCAAAATAGTGAGCTGGTTTTTGCCCATACTGGCATTAATCTCAAAGCCAAACTCTTTGTGTATGTAAGCCTTTATGGCGATGATCTCGCGAGGTGTGTGTGGGCTTTTGCGTCCCAAAATGTCGGCTAGAGAGTCAGTCATGCTGTTAAGTATACAGGTGCCGGTTTATAATGGGTGAGCTATGCCAGAGTTACCAGAGGTAGAAACGGTTCGTCGTGGCTTGGCTGATTTGATGCCAGGTAAGACTGTTCGCGCGGTGAATTGTGATAATCCAAAATCATTTCCAAACTCCGATTCGGACGTTGACGCATTTCTAGTTGGTGCCAAAATTCTGGCAGTGCGACGCCGTGCGAAGGTCTTAATGATTGATTTGTCGACAAGCTATAGCTTGGTGATTCATCTAAAGATGACGGGTCAGCTAGTGTTTAGATCGAATAGTGATACTGAGAGGTTTGGAGCTGGTCACCCCAATGACAGTTTAGTAGGTAATTTACCCGATAAGTCTACTCGTGTGACTTTCGATCTTGTTGATGCAAAGCTTTATTTTAATGATCAACGAAAGTTTGGCTGGGTACGGCTAATACCTACAATTGAAGTACCCAATATAGACTTCATGAAGAAGCTTGGCCCAGAGCCTCTTGCTGATGATTTCACGCCAAAGCAGTTTATAGAACGGTTCAGAAGGCGCAATAATACCACAATAAAAGCAGCTCTATTAGATCAGTCAGTTATAGCTGGTGTGGGCAATATCTATGCCGACGAAAGCTTGTGGGGTGCTAAGATTCATCCATCAACTCGAGTGCGTAATGTTAGTGATGCTAAACTACGTACTTTGCTAACCGAATTACAATACGTCCTACGTTTGTCTATACAAAAAGGTGGATCAACCGACAAGAACTACGTAAACGCCGAAGGCAAAAAAGGCAGCTACATGGACTTTGCTAGAGTTTTTAGACGAGAGGGACAGGCGTGCTCTCGCTGTGGGTCGACAATCCAGAAAAGCCGAGTGGCTGGCCGTGGCACTCATACCTGCCCAGTCTGCCAGAGGTTTAAAAATGATTAATGTATTAACAGGCAGTAACGCTTTTTTACTGTCAGCCGAGCGCCGCAGATTAGTACAAGACTTCATGGCCGCTAATGGGCCAAATTCTATAGAGTTTCTCGATGTCTCGGATCTGTCTGTAAGTGAGTTGGTAGCAACCATGCAAGCGGGCTCTCTATTTTCTGAACAGCGCATGATGGTGCTGGATGGTGTGTCGACAAACAAGCAGTTAGCTACGGATATCGATGCAGTATTGGAGGCAGACCATGACGGTATAGCGGTGTTAATTGTCGAACCTAAGTTCGATAAACGTAGCAGCCTGTATAAAACTCTAAAGAAAAACACCGACTTTAGGGAATACAACGACCTAGACGAAAAAGAGCTGGCAAAATGGATAGTTCAATATGTGGTCGATCATAAAGGGAATATATCTATTTCCAATGCTCAATATTTATTACAGAGAATAGGTAACGATCAATTACGTTTGGCTAACGAAATCGATAAGCTCGTTCTTTACAAACCGTCTGTCGATAAATCAACCATTAATCTGCTAACTGACCAATCTGTGCAGAGTACAGTATTTAATTTGCTAGATGCTGCTTTTGCTGGGCAGGCCAAACAAACTTTGCAGATTTACGATGAACAGCGCAGAGCCAAGGTAGAACCCCAGGCTATTTTGGCTATGATGGCTTGGCAACTTCATGCTTTGGCGGTTGTAAAAGCTGGCGGCTCTCGTAGTGCAGAAGAGATTGCGCGGCAAGCCAAGCTTAGCCCATTTGTGGTGCGCAAGACCATGGCACTGGCAAAGACGCGTAGCCTAACAGACATTAAAAGATTAGTTAGTAACGTCTTAGATTTGGATGTCCAACTAAAAAGTGCGTCAATCGATGCCGACGACGCACTTAAGAACTTACTACTAGAAATTACTTCTTTGTAGTCTTCTTGGCTGCGGTTTTCTTTGGTGCAGCTTTTTTGACAGTCGCTTTTTTTGCGGCAGCCTTGGCTGGCTTGGCGCCACTGGCTTTGGCCTTGGCAGCAAGCTGACTCTTTTTGCGAGCAGCTTTGTTCTTACTGATTACACCTTTTTTGACGGCTTTATCTAGGGCGCTCTGAGCTTTTCGGGCGTCCTCGCCCTTTAGGCTAGCAGCAAAAGCTTTGATGCTTTCGCGAATAGTACGCTTGGTTTTGCTGTTACGAATAGCTGCCTTTTTAGCAACGCGAACTCGTTTTTTGGCTGATTTGATAATTGGCATTATTTTCCTTACGATTAGATTTGTTTAAATCAAGCACGAACTATATCAGATAACTACCTCTGTTGTAAAGAGGCTATACTAAATAGATCGTAACGGGTATAATTTTATAGACAAGCATAACCATATATGGTAGGCTCGCTCGTAGAGGATAAAATAAAAACAAGAGAATAAATGGACCCAAATACGCCACTCCAGCCCTATGTACCACCAAATTCTGGTGGCTCTAGTGCGTCGGTGCCACCGCCCATGCCACCTCTAACACCGTACACTCCGCCAGCGGGGGTCGCTCCAATGACTCCGGCCGGCCCAGCTAGTTTTAGCGAACCGCAGTCTACTGGTCCAATCTCGTCACCAGCTCCATTACCTGCTTCACCAATGCCAACCCCAGAACCTCTTGGTCCAACGCCAGTAGCTACACCATCTGCCGGTGGCCCCAAAAACGAGGTGATTACGAGTTTAAAAAATGCCAACAATGTACTGGTCACTATCAGCAACAACCCATCTGTTGATCAGTTTGCAGCGGCAATTGGCATCACTCTGATTCTAAACAAACTAGATAAACATGCCACAGCCGTTTTTAGCGGCAAGGTGCCAAGTACGCTCGAGTTTCTGCAGCCTGAAAAGACTATCGAGAAAAACACCGACAGTTTACGCGACTTTATAATCGCGCTAGATAAGGCCAAAGCGGATAAACTACGCTACAAGGTAGAAGATAAGTTTGTCAAAATATTCATCACCCCTTACCACACCAGTCTTAGCCAAAACGACCTAGAATTTAGCCAAGGTGACTTTAACGTAGATGTTGTGTTGGCGTTGGGTGTTCACAGGCGCGAAGAACTCGATCAAGCAATTACTGCCAACGGTCGAATTTTGCACGATGCCACTGTGGTCAGTGTCAACAACAACCAAACAGCCGACATGGGTTCGATCAATTGGTATGATCCGCAGTCCAGCAGCATTTCGGAGATGCTGGTATCGTTAATCGAACCGCTCCAAGGCCAAAAAGCTCTGCTTGATGCTCAGATTGCTACTGCGTTCTTAACTGGTGTTGTGGCCGAAACAGACCGCTTTAGCAACAACAAGACAACTCCACTCACCATGAGTACATCAGCAGTACTCATGAAGGCGGGGGCCAATCAGCAGCTTGTGGCCAATAAGCTGGAAGAACCAGCTCCATTACCTAAAGAAGATGGATTCGATCCCAAGAAGATGGATGCGCTGGCAGCCGAAGGCGGGCCGGTAAAAGCGGCAAAAGACGGGGCATTGCAGATTACTCACAAGCCAGAAAGCGAAAGCAAAACCCCAGCCAAATCATTAGAAGAGCTGGAGGCAGAGAACGCCTCCGACGATTTAGGCGAGCCAGATAGTAACCTAGATAAAATTCATATAGATGATGATGGTAAGTTGCAGCGATTGGCCGAGGTAGAAGACAAAAAAGCCAAGGAAGAAGCAGCCGCGGCCAAACAAAAAGCGGCTGATGGTAGTAACGAGATGATCTTGCAACCACCTAGCCTAGGCGCGCCTCTAACTGCCAATACAACGGGCGATATCTCGCCACCACCAGTTAATCCATTAAGCCCGCCGGCGTCTATCCCAACCAATTCTCAGGTGCCGGATTTTCGAGAAGTTCAGCACGGCAAGGCAATCCAACCACTTAGCGCCCAAGAAAAAACCAATATTATGGGCTCCGATCCCAATCAAAGTTTGAGTGATCTAGAAAAAGCAGTCGATAGCCCTCATGCCGAAGCAGCTCGGCAAGCAGTAGATAGTGCTATAGCTGGCCAACCAGGGCCTTTGCCGCCCATTAGCGCTCTTAACGCGCAACCCGTAGATCTGGGCAAAACGTCCGACACACCAGCTCCGGCATCTGCCGACGATAATGTAGTTGAGCCCTTAGTAAGCGATGTGCCAGATACTGCATTTCCACCGCAATTAGTTAAGCCAGATACTGGGTTGCCTCCCGACCCAACCGCCGGCAGCAGTAATCCGAGTGCGCCTCCACCAGTTCCACCACCACTAATGCCACCACCATCGGTGTAAATACTACAAGATTCATAGCTTGCCTCGATTAGCCGAGGTGCTCATAATGGCCGGTAATGAAAGATTCATATCTAGAGCAGGTCGTTGAATTGGGCGATGATGCCTCGCGTATGCTCTTCGAAGCTTGCAAGGCGACTTGGTCAATACGCGAAGGGCGATACGGGCAAGTAAATGCTGATCTTGATAATTTCCGCGGAGCTCGACATTGGTCTATTGCACCGCTATTGGAAATGGAGCCTGAAAATCTGGCTGGTATAATCTTTGACCAACAAGCCGATGGCATAGGAACTAAGGTACTGGTGTCGCAACGCAGCTCAAGCTATGGTGGGGCAGCTTTCGATATGCTAGCAATGGCCGCTGACGATGCGGCTGCCAAGGGTTTTGAGCCGGTTCTGGTAACAACTGTTTTGGATGTTAATCGATTCACGGATCGTAACAAGCCTCAAGCCAGAGAGCTGGCATTAGGAGCCGTAGAAGCAGCCCGAAAGGCGCGGGTTGCACTTTATGGCGGCGAAACGGCAGTATTGGGCAGTATAATCGGCGGCTATGGTAACCCGGATAAACACCTTCACTTTAGTTGGTCTGGGACCGTGCATGCGGTTGCTCACAAAAACAGGGTTATAGATGGTACTGAAGTGCGACCCGGTATGGCTATTGTTGGATTGCAAGAAACAGGACTACGTTCTAACGGAATAACCAAGGTTCGTGATACGCTACGAGCAAAACATGGCCCAAATTGGCATAGAAAACCGTTCGAAACCGAAGCCGGAATAACTACGCTTGGCCAAGCTGTCCTACAAGGTTCAATCATATATACACCAGTTTTCATGGATGCAACGGGAGGCTATGACCTTAGTGTTGACCAGCGGTCTAAAGTTGAAGGCGCTGCTCATATAACTGGTGGAGGTGTCAATAAACTGATCGAGATGCTTGCTGTTAGTGGTTATGGTGCGGACATAGACGATCCATTCGAGCCACCAGAAATCATGAAAGAAGTTTTGCGAGCCGCCCAAATGCCTGATCGCACTTCTTACAACACTCTTCATATGGGCTCAGGTATGGTTGCAGTTACTAGTGAGCCTGATAAGTTTATTGGCATAGCGGCCGATAACGATGTTGAAGCGAAGGTTATTGGGGTCGTAAGGAAAGAGCCCGGAGCTGCCATTCGTAGTGCCGGTGTAACCGCTCCAGGGCGTAAACTCAAATTCGCTGCCTAATGGAAGACATTGTCTTAGTAGATAAACCTAAAGGCTGGACCAGCTTTGATGTGGTGGGTAAAATTCGATCGGAGCTACGCAAGACAACAGGGCAGAAGGTGAAGGTGGGGCACGCTGGCACGCTCGACCCATTAGCTACAGGGCTGCTCATTGTACTGATCGGCAAGGCTACCAAGCAGCAAGATAGCTTTATGAAGCAAGTTAAAGTTTACGAAGTAACTATGAAGCTGGGGCAAACAAGCACTACTGCCGACGAAGAAGGCGAAAAGACAGATGTATCTGACGAAGAACCATCCGATCACGAAGTTTATGATGCGCTGAATAGTTTTGTAGGTACTATTAACCAAATACCGCCTGCCTATTCTGCAATAAAAATAAATGGGCAACGAGCCTACAAGTTAGCCAGAGCCGGTAAAGAAGTTACTATCGAGCCCCGAGTCGTAACAATATATTCAATCGATAACATGCAATACAAATACCCCTTTGTAAGTTTTACGGCAAAAGTGTCCAGTGGCACCTATATTCGTTCATTAGTAACAGACATAGGGCATAAGCTTGGCGTTGGTGCATATATGACCAATTTACGGCGAATCTCGATTGGCGAATATTCAGTTAAGGATGCTGTTTTGCCTGAACAGGCAATAACAGAGGTGGCTATTAGTCGCGACACCTGATACCATTCTTGCTATGGTTATTTCCGTCGATATCGCCGAAAAGTCTTTCGGCAACAATGTTCTGTATCAAGACTTGCATCTTGAAATTCAGGACGGCGAAAAAGTCGGTCTTATTGGACGCAACGGAACTGGAAAAACTACCTTATTGCATATTATGACTGGTCAAGATACCGATTATGACGGTCGTGTACAGGCAAAAAAAGGCACTATTATCATCGGTAGCAGACAAGAGCATCATGGCTACGAAAACATGACGGTGTTGGAGTACATACTTTCTGACCTACCGGAGTACACCACACATAAACACATACTCGATACGTATCCCGATAAAATGGGCACCAATAACCGCTTAATGCACGAATATTCAGAGTCGCTAGAACGATTTAGTCAGCTAGGTTACTTTGAGGTCGAGTCAGAGGTAGTCGAGGCACTGAACGCTTATCAGGTAGAAGCAGATTTGGCCCATGGGCCACTACATAATCTAAGCGGTGGCCAAAAGCGAATGGTAGAGCTGGTCAAGGTTCAGCGGGCTCGTGCCCACTTGGCACTCATCGATGAGCCAACCAACCACATGGACTTTATTGCCAAGGCGGCGTTCCTAAAATGGTTTAAATCTGCCCGCGAAGCGGTGGTGGTAATAACACATGACCGTGACGTACTGCAGACTGTAGACCGAATTGTCGAAATCCGTGACGGCCAGGCGTTTAGTTACTCCGGTAATTATGATGACTATTTGCGAATTAATGCGGTTAAAATTAGCTCAGAAGTCACGCAGTATAGCCAGGTACAGCGTAGAATTGTGAACCTAAAAGAAGATGTTATCCGGTTTCGCCGGCTCAAAGAAAAATCACGTGACCCGGGCACTATTCAGCGGTTTAAGTCGCTTGAACAGCGCGCTTCGGCCGAACTCGCCGAGCTGCAGCAAACCGAAAAACCAACATTTTGGATAGATCGAGAATCGGTAGCCGAGTTGAACGACAAAATGGGTGCGGCTTACGAACACCACAAAGCCAAAAACATTAAGGTGGGTGCAAAAACCGCCCAATCTGAAAGTAGTCGGCTATTGGTCGAAGTTCGTAAGGTAAGCTTAGGCTATCTTGAACCATTATTTACCGACATTAGCTTTGACCTGCGCGAAGGCGACCGTATTCGTTTGCATGGCCGGAACGGAGCAGGAAAGTCCACCCTCGTAAAAGCCATTATTGCCAATGTCCATGGGTCTAAGCCTGAATCTACGCTCTTTGCAGGCACCATCGCGTGTGAGCGAGAACTAAAAATCGGTGTCTATGATCAAGAGATTGACGAACGATATTTGTCTTTAACGTTGGGACACGCGATAGAACAGGCATATAAGGCAAAAGACGTCCCAGTGAGTGATCAAAAAATAAAACAGCTACTAGGCGATTATTTATTTAACCCGGCGACCGATGGCGATGTTCCATTACAACGCTTGAGTGGTGGTCAAAAGGCCCGATTCCAACTGATTAACATGCTGGCTGGCGATCCGCATATCTTAGTTCTCGACGAGCCAACCAACCACCTAGACCTGCCAAGCATCGAGGAGCTGGAGAACGCCCTGGAAACATACCATGGCGCTGTGATCTTTATTTCGCACGATAGCTACTTCGCAAAACACGTTGGCGGTAAAACGATAGAAATACGATAATTATCTCTACAGCAGATAAACTCGTATACAGGGGTTGCAATAATTAGCTATCTCTGGTAGAATACGCAGTAACGTATGATAACAAGTGATAAAAAACAGGCAGTTATTGCCGACTTGCAAAAAGGCAAGAACGACACTGGTAGCAGTGCTGTACAGGTAGGTATTTTGACCGAGCGTATCAAAGAGCTCACAGAACACCTAAAAGTGAACAAAAAAGATTTTATGGCTCGTCGTGGTCTGTTGCAGATGGTTGGTCAGCGCAAACGACACCTAAAATACATCGCTGATCACGATAGCAAGGCCTACCTAGATCTAATTGCAAAACTTGGCATTCGCCGCTAGTGCTTAGACTCACGTGCTCGATAAAAACGAGCACCAAAGCTTGTGCACTTTAAACAAGCAGAAAATCATTTGCAGATTACCAGATATACGGTAGCTAAATATGCACAGGGCTAGCCGATATTTGACTTCTGTAAATGATTTCTAGACAAGAAAGGATCCTGATATATGGGGCAAACCCTCAATCTCGCAGGTAAACCAATTATAAAAGTAGAAACCGAATTTTGTGGTAAAACACTCAGTTTAGAAGTAGGCCGCGTAGGTTTTCGGACTAGTGCTAGTGTGCTGGTTCGCTATGGTGAGACTGTAGTACTAGGCACAGCTATGGTTGGTCAAAAGCCAATCGAGGGCTTTGACTACTTTCCGTTAAGCATAGATTACGAAGAAAAAATGTATGCAGCTGGCAAGATCAGTGGTAGTCGGTTCATAAAGCGTGAAGGTCGTCCTAGTGAGGAAGCTATTTTGATAGGCCGACTTATCGACCGTCCGATTCGCCCACTGTGGCCTAAGGGCTACCGGCACGAAGTACAGGGCGTAGCCACAGTACTGAGCACCGATCCAGAGTTCCGCCCAGATATGATCGCCATGATCGCCATGAGTGCCGCCTTTATGCTAACAGGTGCACCATTTGATGGCCCGGTAGCTGGTGTGCGCGTAGGCCTAGTAGATGGCAAGCTCAAAGCTTTTGCTACTGCCGCGCAGTACGACGAAGGCGACCTAGATCTAGTTGTAGCTGGTACCAAAGATGCCATCATGATGGTAGAGGCTGGTGCCAATGAAGTTAGCGAATCACAAATTGTTGAAGGTCTAGAATTTGCCCACAAAGCTATTCAGCCAGCCATTGAACTACAAGAAGAACTAGTCAAGAAGGTCGGTGTTACCGCGCAAGAGTTCGAACTATCACTTCCGGATACTGACATACAACAAAGAGTCGACACGTGGCTAGAAGGCAAGCTTGGCGCCGGCTTACGCGCGCCGTACCCAGAACGCAATGAGTTGGTTCACGCTTTGCGTCGTGAAATGCAAGAGCACTTCACTGAGGAGCTTGGCGAAGAAGCTTACAAAGAACTTCGGCAAGATTACGATGATGCTTTCCAGATGGCTCTACATAAAGATGTTCGCAAAGGTATTATCGAAGAAGGGGTTCGCCCAGATGGCCGTAAGATGGACGAGGTTCGTCCGTTGCAAAGTGAGGTTGGTTTGCTGCCACGCGCACACGGCTCTAGCATATTCACTCGTGGCATGACTCAGGCCATGAATATTGTGACGTTAGCACCAACCAGCTATGCGCAGATGATTGACACCATGGAACGCGATACCGAAAAACGCTACATGCACCATTACAATGCGCCTGGCTACACTGTTGGTGAAATTAAGCGCCTAGGTAGCCCTGGTCGCCGCGAAATTGGTCATAGTGCCCTGGCGGAGCGAGCTGTTTTGCCAGTTATTCCTACAGAGGGTGAATTCCCATACACAATTCGAGCCGTTACCGAGATTATGAGTCAAAACGGTAGTACCAGTATGGCCGCCACTTGTAGTAGTGTGTTGGCGCTGATGGATGCTGGTGTACCGCTAAAGCGTCCGGTCAGCGGTATTGCCATGGGTCTAATGTTGCACGATAACAAGCCAATCATATTAACAGACATTGCTGATGCCGAAGACTTTGCTGGCGACATGGACTTCAAGGTTACGGGTACTGAAAAAGGTGTTACTGCACTGCAGATGGACATGAAAGTTCATGGCTTGCCGGTAGAAACTCTAGCCAAAGCACTAGAAGAAGGCAAAAAAGGCCGAGCCAAAATCTTGAACCACATGCTCGAGACTCTTAATGGGCCTCGTAAAGAAATGAGCCCATATGCACCACGAGTAGAATCTATCAGCATTAACCCGGATAAAATCCGAGAGGTTATAGGCAAGGGTGGAGAGACTATCCAAAAGATTGTCGCCGAAACCGGTGCCGAGATCGACATCAAAGACGATGGTACGGTAATGATTGCTAGCCCAGACGGTGCTAGCATCGATGCTGCTAAGCAGTGGATTCAGACTATTGTGGCCGAGCCAGAGGTTGGCAAGATTTACGAAAACGTACCAGTAGTAAGTGTGATGGACTTCGGCGCTTTTGTGCAGATTATGCCTGGCAAAGATGGCTTGGTGCACGTGAGCGAAATGAGCGAAGAACGCGTGAACAAACCAAGCGATGTAGTTAAGGAAGGCGATAAAGTGACAGTCAAGCTGGTGGCAATTGACGATCGCGGACGCCTACAGCTAAGCATGAAAGCTGCCGCCAGGGAGATCAAGGATGGCAAAAAAGCCTAAACATCTACTTCAGACCAGCCAGAGCCGCGCCATTATCGGCATAGCCCTGCTGGTAATAGTCTATCTGCTTGGCTCTCGTGCTCTAGACACTGGCAGCTTACAGCAATATGCCTTAACGATCGTATTGTTCGTAATCAGCATTCAACAGATTATTCGTGCTGTTCGCTCCAATTAGGCGTTATGACCAAGCAGCAGATTCTTGATCAGATTAAGGCAGATATCTTGCAAAAGAATATCTGCCCAGATTTGGCCAAGACAGCCAATCAACTGGTTTTTGGAACCGGAAATGCAGATGCCGATGTGGTATTTATCGGCGAAGCACCCGGCAAAAACGAAGACCTTAAAGGTGAACCGTTTGTGGGTGCCGCTGGTAAGTTTTTGGATGAAATGCTGGCCAGTGTACAGATGGATCGCTCGGACATTTATATAACCAACATCGTAAAGTATCGCCCTCCCAACAATCGCGATCCTTTACCAGAAGAAAAGCAGGCCTTTTTGCCATATTTGTATGCCCAGTTGGCAGCAATTAATCCCAAAATCATTATTACCTTGGGACGTCACAGTACTAATTGCTTCTTGCCGGACATGCAAATTAGCCAGGCCCACGGCCAGCCAAAACGAATCAAAGTTTTGGTTGACGGAAAACAGCTGCATTGGGTGATATTACCTTTGTATCATCCCGCGGCAGCGCTATATAACGGCGGGATGCGACAAACCTTGTTGGATGATTTTGCATCTATCCCCGCAATCATTAATAAGATTGATAATAAATAATCTCCTTAAATAGAAAGGAATAAAATGGATAACAATCCTAAACAACCAAACAACAAACCAAGGCCGCGTAATAACAACCGGCCCAACCAAAGTCGGGGGCCACGTGCGCCCCGGCAATCAAACCAAAATAACGCTACTGCCCCAGTGGTTCGAAGTGCTAGTCGTGGTGCTGCCCTGCGCGCCCAAAAACGTAACGCAGAAGACGCTCATCGTATTGCTAGTCAATATCTAGATGCCAGTAGTAAAGCACCGGCAAAGGCACGAGCTAACTTCATAGACGATCAACCTCGCCTCAAAGTGATTGGTCTAGGCGGTATGGACGGCGGTGGGTCCAAAAACATGATAGTTGTTGAGTATATGAATGACGCTGTAATTATGGACTGCGGTAATGACCTTGGGGTAGATTTGCCCGGCATTAACTATGCTATTGCCGACACAACCTACCTAGAAAGCATTAGGCCAAAAATTAAGGCTTACATCATTACTCATGGTCACCTTGATCATATCGGTGGTTTGCCTCATATTGTGCCAATGTTCCCAGCGCCAATTTACGGTAGTAAATTTACGATTGGTCGGGTGGAAGAAATCTTTGGCAACTTTGGTTTGCCAATGCCCGACGGCTTTGAGCTTAAAACCGTCATGATGAACGAAGACACTCATGAGCGCCTAAAAATTGGCGAGTTCTTTGTGGAGCTAGTTCGGGTAACTCACTCGATTCCCGGTAGCACCTGTATTGTGCTTGACACCCCGGTGGGTCGGCTGCTCAATACTGGCGACTTTCGGCTCGACCCCAACCCACTAGATCATGAGCGAACCGATATCGAAAGACTAACCGAACTAGGTAACGAGGGCGTTTTGGCACTACTAAGCGAAAGTACCACGACCGACCGCGAAGGCCGGACTCCTAGTGAGAGTACTATCGAACAGAGTTTCATAGACATCATGGACCAGGCTCCAGGTCGAATTTTTGTTGGGCTATTTAGTACCAACATGAACCGTGTGCAAATGATCATCAATGCCGCAGTACACCACAACAAAAAAGTGGCTATGGATGGTCGTAGTATGATTAGCACACTCGAGATGGCTGTGCGCCACGGTTTTGTGCGCATACCAAAAGGTACCTTTGTACCAATTGCCGCTGCATCTACTATGAAAGACGAAGACCTGGTCGTTGTCTGTACTGGTTCACAGGGTGAGCCAAGTAGTGCATTGCAGCGCATGAGTAAGGGCGATCATAAGCATGTGAAACTAAAAGAACAAGACACTGTTATCTTTTCGAGTAGTCCAATCCCGTATACCGGCAATGATGCCAAGATTCGCCAAATGGTTGATGAGCTCAACCGTATGGGTGTGCACGTTTTTCAGCATATTACTCATGAACTAGATGGCGTGGGCCCATTGCACGTATCTGGTCACGCTAGTATCGACGAATACGCCGATATGATTAATATGCTCAAACCTAAATTCTTTGTTCCAATTTACGGTGACTACACTGGCAAAAAACGACACATCGATATTGCTCTTAACCAAGGCATTGCTCGTAAAGACACCTTAAATGCCGATAACGGTGACGTAGTTGCCTTTACGTCCGATAAGATGGAGATAATCGGTTCGGTGCCTCACGGTACAGTGCTGGTAGACCAAACTGGTGCAATTGTCAGTAACGTTGTAGTCAAGGACAGGTTGATGTTGGCTGAAGAAGGCTTGGTGGCGGTAATTTTGACGGTAGATAAAAAGACCGGCAACCTACTAACCAGTCCAGACATAATTAGTCGCGGCTTTATCTATATGCGCGATAGCGAAGAGCTGATGAATACTTTTCGTACTGAGTTGCGCCGAGCGGTAGGTCAGCGCTTCAAGCGTGTTGACCTAGATAGATTTAAGCAAGAGATTAAAGAGCACGTGACCCACTTCTTGTTTGAACAAACAGGGCGTAGCCCGATTGTGATACCAGTGGTAAATGTTCTAGGTGGTAGTCGCGGTGGCGAGAAACAGCAAGCAGGTAACGGTACGCCAGCACGTCGTGGCCAAAAACAGTCTGCAGAGCCCGTAAAAACTCCCGAACAAGAAGCGGCAGAAATGCAAGAACGCTTTGCTCAGATGCGAGCACGCTTGCTGGGTCAAGACCCACGAGTAGACTGATCTTAGACAGCGACCATATACTTTAGTTGACAAAAAAGCATAAGCATGATAATGTTTTTGTGTAATAGACAAAACAAAAAAATAGGAACAAAACCATGCCCCAAGCATTACTTACCAGCCCTCAAGACGAGCAAAAGCTATTAAGTGCCCCACAGCCCCACACCGTTGCGGATCAGATTGCTGAAGCTGCTGCAGATCAAGCAACCCAGGAACAATGGGATCGGTTTTCGCCAATCAACCATTCTGGCCCTGAGGTCAAAGGTCAGACAGATGCTGACCGACTCACACCTGCACAATTGGGCAAGGGTGTAGTGGGGGCGATGTTCGGTGAGCAACGGCCAACCCGAGAAGCGCCAACACTTGCCGGCGGGCCATTGCGACGTTCTAGCTAGCCTTTTACTGATAGTCGCATTGCTAAAAAAGACCCCTAGAGGGGTCTTTTTTGTTAACGACAATCGTCACCTTGACATACGTTGTAAAATTTGCTATAGTATACACATGACAGAAACTCCACAAGAAGATCCAAGACACATTGGTGACGTTCTGCGCGAAACCGGCTTTCCAACTGGTGATGTGGCCGACCTCGACAGGGCGCTAAAAAACAAGAGTCGTGATTTAGCTAGTGAGGTAGCCGACTTGGACGAGCAGGTAGCTGATGCAGCTGCCGCCGACCGAGAAGGATTAGCTCTGGATCCAGCTAAAATATCTGATCTACAAAGAGCCCACCTTGAGGCGAGGATCGAACAGCATGACCAACCACCTAGTTCGTAGATAACAAAACAGTTTACCGATGATATAATACAAAAACGTTATGGCAAAAAGAAAAAGACAATACCACCGCAAAAAGACACCGGCCGAAGAAAAACGGTCAGCGTTTTGGCCATTAGCAGGTGCAATATTAATGGTTCTGTTTGCAATATTCTTGCTGCTTGGTGGTTTTGGCACTGGCGGCCCACTTCCACAAGGACTGTTCCACGCAATGTACTGGACGTTTGGTTGGGGGGCTTATCTTACGCCAATAGCACTCGCTTACTTTGGTATCCTCAAGTTCAATAGTGATGATAGACAAATACCACTTAGTAATTTCGTTAGTATGATTGCAGGGCTGATCTTATCGGCTTCTTGGCTACATGTAACTTTTGCTAACAAAGATGCGTTGGCTGGCTATATCGGTGGTCACGGTGGTGAAGTTGGTAAGTTGCTCGGCGGAGTGGTGTTGAATGCAATCGACAAAATTCCGGCCTCGCTAATGTTCTTTGTATTTGGTGTGTTGGCTTTCTTCTTTGCTTTTGCAATTTCGCCAAAAGTAATCCTAAAGATCGGCGAATTGTTTAAACGGCCCGAAGGCGACACCGATTTGAGTGCTCTCAAGGCAAAAGCCTCAGAGCATGCCTTCCAACTTAACGAAGGCGTCCCGGTAGAGCATCATCGAGGTGGCCAGATGACTAGAATGGCCTCGCTAAAGAACAGTGCGCAAAAACTCACTCCTACAGAAGACCACAGTGCGCTAACCACCACCAGCGACCCTGACTGGCAGCTGCCCAACACAAATCTATTAATTCATAAGCAGGACAAGGCTGATGCTGGTGATATAGAAGAAAACGCCCAGATCATCAAAGAAACATTCGAGAACTTCAGCATCAATGTCGAGATGGAAGGTGCCAATATCGGTCCGAGTGTGACCCAATATACACTTAAACCACCTGCCGGTACTAAACTTACCAAAATTACTGCTCTAGAAGATAACGTAAAGTTAGACCTGGCTGCCAAGTCAATCCGCATGGAAGCGCCGATACCTGGCAAAAAGTTGGTTGGTATTGAGGTCCCAAACCTTAAACCTGCTACTGTGCGCATTGCTAGCTTGTTAGAATCTTCTGAGTGGACAACCAACAAAGACCCGCTAAGCTTTGTTATCGGAAAAGATATTGCTGGTAGGCCAGTTACACAAAATCTAGCCAAAATGCCACACCTTCTAGTAGCTGGTCAAACGGGTGCTGGTAAGAGTGTTATGCTAAACACTATTCTAACTAGTTTGCTTTATCGCAACAGCCCATCAGATCTGAAGCTAATTTTAGTCGATCCTAAAACTGTCGAGTTCAAACCTTACGAAGACATACCACACCTAATAACCCCAGTAATTACCGAACCAGAAAAGTGCATCAGCGCACTTAAGTGGACAGTTGCCGAAATGGAAAGGCGCTACAAAGCACTTAGCGAGCTGCATCGTCGCAATATCGTAGAGTACAACGCTATCAAAAAAGAAGAAGGGATGCCTTACATCGTGGTTGTTATCGACGAGCTAGCTGACCTTATGATGGTGGCTGCACGTGATGTTGAGGCCTTGATCGTGCGGATTGCTCAAAAGGCCCGGGCAGTTGGTATCCACCTTATTTTGGCGACTCAGCGGCCAAGTGTCGATGTTATTACTGGTCTGATCAAGGCTAACGTACCGGCCCGAATTGCATTTACTACGACCAGCCAGGTAGACTCACGAACAATCATCGACCAAATTGGGGCCGAAAAACTCTTGGGCAAGGGTGACATGCTGCTGTCGACGGCCGAAATGCCCAAACCAATTCGTGTGCAAGGTGCATTTATTGAAGACGAGGAAACTCACAAAATTACCGACTTTATTCGCAAACAACGCCAGCCTAACTATGACGACGAAGTGGTTAGCATGCCAGTTCAGTTAAATGGTAAGGGCGGAATTGTGGCCGATATGGATTCAGCCGACGAGCCGGTATTCCGTCAGGCTGTCGAAGCAGTAGTAGCCGCTCGCAAAGCCAGCACTAGCCTACTGCAAAGACGATTAAGAATTGGCTACGGCAAAGCTGCTCGGCTGATAGAAAGCATGGAAGAGCAAGGCATAGTAGGGCCGCAAGATGGCTCGCGCCCACGTGAAGTTCTGGTTAATAGTGTCGATGAAGTTTTTGGTGGTGGTGGAGCTGCTGCCGAGGGCGATGTCTACGATGATATCCCCAACGACGCCTAAGCAGCAACCCGATTAATCAACTTTAGTGATCTAGGGACGACTATTTTACCTAGTGCCTGGGCGATGGTGGCTGGTTCTTCACTAGACGGAAGCAATCGAAATGCCTCTGGCAGTTGAGCATTTCGCTCCAGATGCCAACTTACTCCACGGAAATTTTTATCGAAAATCTCGTGCATGATTTCTTCGCCAATTTCATCTGAACCATTAAATCCATGCATAACTATGTCAGGGTTCTGTGCTATTAGTTGTCGACGACGTTCGGCTAATCGTTGCCACTGGACAGTTTTTCTTGCCATCCTGAATAAATCACGGGCAACAAGCCATGCTTCAACAGTGTAAACTCGGACTTCACGTTCAGGTAAAACTGGCGGTGCTGTTACTTGATGCAACCAGTTTTCGAATACTCTGGGCACCAGACCTTTGTTAATGGGCAAGTTACGAAATACTACCGGGTTGTCGGTTGGCGCGTCGTACGGCATTTTATACCAGGCTTCTGGCCAGTAAAAATGGTGAACACTAGTATGCTTTGGCCAAGCATAGTTGGGGTCGACAGTGGCTTTTACTTGGTCTACTAAGGTATTGATTTTTATAATGCCGCGTTCATCAACTGGCGTAGGTATCGGTTCAAAATCGGCGGCATTAGGATTGACTAGGCGGGCGTCGGGCGGCGGTAGCGTTTCTTGATTGTGCAAGATCGCTCCACCCATGCTTTAATCAGCCTTTATCTTATGCTGCATATGCTTTTATTTAAACAGAACTAAACCTATGCCACAAGCGTTGACTAATTATTTGTAAAAAGGTATAATTACCTCTGTTATATCAACTTCAGTCTGCATCCTCTAGTGAGTGCGGGCTTTAACCAAAAGGAAGGATAGTAGTATGGCGCAATACGAATTTGCCGTGTTGTATCACCCCGACCTAGAAGTCGACCTAACCAAGGCCGAAGATAAGGTCAAGAAAATCATTGCTGATAACGGCGGTGAGGTAACTGCAACCGACAACTGGGGCAAGCGCAAGCTAGCTTACCCAATTGCCAAGCAAGAGCATGCCGTGTATGTTTTTTACACTGTGGAGATGCCAGGTGTTGGTGTTGTTAAGGCTGAGTCAGCTCTCAACATTACCGACGAAGTGATCCGTTTTATGATCACCAAGCCAGACCTCAAAGCTATTGCCAAGGCAGAGGCTGCAAAAGCCGAGAAAGCTGCTAAAGCTGCTGAGCGTGGCGAATCAGCCGAAGACAAAGAAGAATAAGGAAAAGAGCAGCCCGAGCCAAAATCGCATTTTCGGCTCGGCGCGTTGAGGAAAACCGTAGGTTGTCCTCAAAAGGCGAAGCCGCTAAAGAAGAAGAGTAGTTGACGACTGTCTTTAATGGCAGTAACGTAGATATACAACATAAAGGGACATAGTTTCCCAACAAGGAGGGATGCCACATGGCACGTAGTTTTAACCAAGTAACTTTAATGGGCAACCTAACTCGTGACCCAGAGCTAAGACAAACACCTAATGGTCAGAGTGTTTGCAGCTTTAGCCTAGCGCTTAATCGCAGCTACAAAGGCAGTGACGGCAACTGGCAAGAAGCTACCGACTATATAGACGTTGTTGCGTGGGGGCCATTAGGAGAGCGAGTCGCTCAATATTTGACCAAAGGTCGACCGGCTTTAGTCAGTGGACGCTTACAAAGTCGGAGCTGGGAACAAGAGGGCCAAAAACGCAGCAAGGTAGAGGTTGTAGCTCAAGACGTAACATTCTTGGGTGGCCGAGGCGAAGGCGGCAATGGTGGTGGTGAATACGATCAATCCGCACCAACAGCCAAGCCTGCAGCTAGCAAAAATTCTAAAGACGTTGCTATAGAAGATATAGGCGACGAACCAATTAATTTAGACGACATTCCATTTTAGTATAAGAAAGGAGCCATGAAGTGGCTAAGATTTTTAAGCATCGAACAGACGTAGCCTATTTTGACTACAAAGATTTTAAGACCCTACAACGTTATGTAAATGTATATGGGCAGATTGAAACCCGCAAAAAGACTGGCTTAACCGAAAGTCAGCAGCGACATTTGGCACGCGCCATTAAGCGCGCTCGCAACATTGCACTATTACCATTCGTAGCAAATAACTAGGAGTGCAACATGGCATTAGGAGTAACAGACCTCAAAAAGGGGCAGGTATTTCAGATGGACGGCACACCATACCGAGTGGTTGAATATTCCCAAAAAGTTATGGGTCGAGGCGGTTCTATCGTAAACGTCAAAATCAAGAGCCTGATTGATGGCTCTGTCTTGGCTAAGACTTTTAAAGGAAACGAAGCTATTGAGCCGGCTGATGTGTCTTATCAAAATGTTCAGTACTTGTATGACGACGGTACCATGTTTCATTTCATGGATGAGTCTACCTTCGAGCAGTTCGAGATCCCATCCGATATAATTGGCGATCAGTCAGGTTATCTAAAAGAGGGCGACAAAGTCCAGGCACAACTATTTGATGGCAAGGTTATAAATATCGAGCTACCAAAAAACGTACCACTAGAAGTGACCTACACAGAAGACGTGGTCAAGGGCGATACAACCAGCTCGGTACTAAAAGATGCCACCCTCGAGACCGGTATTAGTGTCAAAGTACCCGCTTTTATTAAGCAAGGCGATGTCATTAGTGTTGACACATCTACAGGAGCATACCGCGAACGCGTAAAAGACTAGTCTATGGCAAACCCAGAAACAGAAATTATCTGGGGTGGGTACGGCTGGAAGTCGAGTCATAGGCGTGTCGTGCAACCGCACGTACAAGCCGCAGTTGAGCTGGCTACGCTTGCTGTTGATGAATTAGGGATACAGTATGATCAACCAAAACGTGCCCATGTACGACGTTGCGGGAGATCTGTTATTTGTCGCGGTTCGAGTGGGCTAGACCCAATTAATTTCGAAATATTTATTCGACAAGATAGGGTTAAGCATAGGAAAGTTGGCAAACTGTGTGTCGATACATTTACAACTACTGGCCATGAGATTGTCCATGGCGCTCGGAGCGAAAGATTTGATTTATGGGATATTGCTGAGGAAATCGCGTCTGAAGGCCTAGCCCACGCATCAGAAGACTACTTACGATCAATGCTATCTGTAGAGGACGGCCTCGGTTACTACGGTGATAATATTGACATACTCGATCCCAGGTTAAGCTCTTATAAGAACAACCTGCAAAGTGATTTGCACCTAG
>CAYXYR010000003.1:0-18532 GCA_964469435.1 uncultured Candidatus Saccharibacteria bacterium
ATGGTATTGGACGGCTGATCTATTGCTGTCCGTCGTTTCCAGCATGGAAAGACATAGACATAAAGGAAGTTATTCTGGAGCACTTTGTACAGATAGATCTGACCATCCCTGACCTTGAGAAACGATTACTTTGCTATCAAATACATATAGGCTTAGATGCCCAGAAATACAGTGCATTCACTGAGCGCTGGGATTATTTAAAACAAAATACTGAGCAGACAAATCTTCTTGTTAATAAAAGCTAGCCGATATTACTCATCTAAAAGCAGCTCGTATACTTCTATGAGATTATTTCCGATCTCAAGTACCTCATCCACAGTATAGGTTCGTCCGTTCTCTCTTTCTAAGATTTCTTGAAGTTTTTTGTAATGTTCTTCACTAATATTGAGGCTCATAATATGGCCTCGAAATAAGTTATATTAAGGAACCTAGCTTCCAGCCAAATGCGACATTTGAAAATCAGACCTATCTCCTATAGCTACATAGGGCAGAAGCTCTGATTTAGTATCAGCCTGGCGTACCAGAGCCTAAGCCCATTAATAATCTACCGAACACGACCCTATGTTAGTCTTTGGTACAATAGTCTAATGAAGACGGTTATGATTCATATACCCGAATATAATTTTGATAAGAAAACCAATCCTTACTCATTTCACCTAGCCTCGCCAAGGAAGCTTGACGATATAGCTCAAAAAATAGAGTTAGCCATAAACAGCGATAAATCTGACAATATATTTCTTGTACGAGGTATACAATCAAAACATTATGCCTTAAGCCGTGATGAGCTTATTAAGACAATCAGACGTAATAACACGGACGGCTCAATCTCTGATAATGGTAGCTTCGAAATATATGCCGCACCTTTTGAAGCCGGTATTACTAAAAAGATTTTAGAGGGATTCCATAAATACAAACCAAAATGCTTAGAAAGACCACAATATCCCGTCGATATATGGATGATCTACGATAAAGATTCGTTTGACAATATAGAGTATATGCATCCTCGCTTAAATGTAATGGCCAAAGATAGGTGGAAGCTGAAACAATCAAACAACAAAAGCCTAAGTAAACTAGTTATTGTGAATTAATATTCAATCTTGAGGCTGATCAGCAAATTCGTAACGATCTGCTAGACCGAAATGTTCAAGCTTTTCATCAAACTGCTCTAACAAGCCATCCGTGTCGGTTTCGCCTCTCAAGTTAAAGACAAAATCTATGCCTTCGTGTTGAGGCCATATGACATTTCTCATCATCCCTTTCGCTGCAGCAATAGGCGGAACCTCCCATTCGGCAACTGGAATCGGAAAAGCATCTTCCTTAGTCCATTGCTCTACACGCTGTATGGCAGTATCAAAAGGCGTATTAATCCAGAGAGCCAATGTTAAGGCTCCGGTGTTCCTGGCTAGTCCTTTAGGAAATTCTCTGGTCTTCGTTCCATTAATAAACATATCCATTACAACGTCATCACCAGCACTTAGAATTGGTTCAGCCTGAGTACCCAGAATGCTTCGTATTCTTTTAACGTCGACATATTTTGAGGTATTACCCTGAGTCTCCCTTTCGTCAGTGATCGTTTTACGGACTAAGTCACTAGATAAAAACTCTGCATCGTACTCACTTGCAAGTACTTGGGTAAAATCAAGCGGTGCACAGCCCAATACTCCGATTTTAAAAATCAGCAAGGGCTTAGCGAGAGTTTCCTCGTCAAGAACAATCCCGTAATCTTCCATTTCTAAGCTCATACTATGTTTTATTATACTTTGTATGACATTTTGTTGCAATTACTAATATGATATTTTCTAGTATAGAGTCTCAGTGATACGTTTTTAACTTCAGTACTCAAGATCGAGCTTCAGTGAGTAGGTAATATGCCTCCGTGCCGATTGGGTTATTTGGTCTTGGAAAAAGAATAAAGCAATCATTTTCTGCGATAAACCGGTGATTATCCTCAGTACAAATGAGCTCTCCTTTCTTTATGCGGTCAAAGCTAGAATAATTTCTCGCAAACCTAAAGCTTCTATTAATTACAAACTTTGTGGCATCTTTTGTTAGTACTTTCAAATCACTATTAATAACAAATGGGGACTCTATTAAGCCAAAACTTGCCAAAAAAGCAATAACTCCTTGTCTGATGATTTCTGAATAATCGTCGGGTCGCTCCACACTACCGGTTTCAAAGCAAACACCGATTTTGTCGCTCCTAGCCATATAGTCATCTGTTCCACCGCCATTAATTTCATCAGGAATATTTACCACATAATCAATCGGAAGTACTTTTGCCGCCGAATTACTGTGAGCATTACATATAGCAAAAGGTCTGTCCATGGTTTCGTTATACATATGAAGGTCAAGTAAAGCGTCACATTTATCAAGTATCTCCTCGATTTCTCTAGCTATAACATCTTCGGGATACTCATTCAAGCCCATTCCAAACCTTCTATTTAGATTAACGTTTACAAAACGCACCCCTAGGTCTGAAGCGCTTGGGTTAGCAAAAATTAAATATAATGATCCACTAATAATACTAAGGCCGTTTAGCCATTCCCATTCAAGTTGCGGGCCTTTCTCATTTCCGTGCACACCAACAATAATCGCAATCTGCTTGCCCTCAACAGGGCCTACTTTAATCTGCACAATTGGACGCTTTAGTTCTGTTGTCATATACCTATATTAACCAATTATTAGTCTTAGCAATACGTTTCTTTAGCCAGGCTTCATCCCAACTCATGCAACAAAAATTATATGTAAGGCTACATTTTATAAACCATTTTGTTTTTGCGTAGCAACCACCAAGAAGCCTTCGTCACCTTCTTTCGCGCCCCACGGGTAACGTAGCTCTACCAAATCATGGCCGAGTTCTCGGTTCATATAATCAATAAGTTGCTCGTTGGTCTTTACCCCTCTGTCCGAAAACAAATCCTGATATCCCCTGGTTGGCAAATTAGCCACTACAGTAAATCCGCCCGGCTTGAGCAAGCTATCAAACCACCGCATTACACCACGAAAGTCAATATAGTTTAATATCTCGGAGTAGACTACCAAGTCTACCCTTGGGTCTTCACCCTTAGTACTAGTCTGTAAAAATCTTGCTAAAGCACCCATCGCCGTAGTATCTTCTTCGCCGACTAAAGTTTCAATATCGCATTTTAATAGAGGGTTGGCATATTCCGGGCAATCTGATACGCCGATGTCGACCGTCGCGGTTAAAAAGTGGCGTCGGAATGGAAGCCGCGCACTATGAACAATCGAGCAACTCCCACCACCCACATCAATAACTACTGGGTGTTTTGTTTCAAAGTCTAACGACTCAATCAGCGACACAACATACGGCTCTTTGATTGATTCAAAGTCATAAACCCTCCCGGCATGAAACCGCCACTCGTCAAGATCTTTTGGCATATATATATTATGTCACTTTAGTGTAGGTTTACAAGATTGGCTATAATTAGTCTGCTGAATGGCCTTAGGCTATTCACGCCGGAGTGCATCAATTGGGTTTATCCTCTCGGCACGACGAGCTGGCAATACAGACACAAGTAGCCCGACAGCAACCATGCAAGCAGTAAGTCCAAACCCAAGCCATACTGGCAAGTAAAAGACTGTAAGAAAATCTTCGTTTACGCTTTTCATACGCATGTTAATAAACTGGTTGGCGGCTAGCCCAGCAATCAACGAGAGCAACACACCTGCCACAGAACCAACAAAAGATAATATGACCGCTTCTAGCATGAATAATCTTCTCATGTCGCGACGCCGTGCACCCAGCGATAACATTAGTCCAATTTCCTTTGTTCTCTCAAGCAAGGAGATGGTAAGCGTATTGAACATACCAAGAATGGCGACAAAAATACCAATACCACCGAAGCCAGCCAAAACAAATGCAAAGACCTTAAATAATTGATTAATCTGTTCCAGAGTGTCAGCGGGCGAAGTCGTCTGCAGGCCATTTGACTCAATTTGCTTACGTAGCTGAGCTAAATTTTTTGTTGAGTCAGTATATATTTTGACCTGCTTATAATTACTGATGCCCGCCGCCTGAAAAACGCCAGCTGGGACATACGCTTCACTATTTTTGCCAGCGTCAATTATGCCCACCACAGTGAATCTATCTTTTAATTCATTCGTGTTAGCCTTCTGCGATAACAGCGGAACGGTAATCTCTATTTTTTCATTGAGAATCTTTTTCTCGTCTTTAACGCCCAACGAGGTAAGCGCAGCAGAGCTAATAACGACACTCCTGTTATCTTCTTTAGTGAGCAGGCGGCCAGATATTAGGCTTAATCTGGTCATCGTTTGATACTGCTGATCAACACCGTAGATTACCGCGTCAATGCCACCACTTTTAACCATCAGGCTCGCTGGAAACGCATACGACACACCAAGTTTTTCTATATGGGGATAATTACGTATTTTGTTTACCACATCATTGTTTAGCTTAACGATTTTTGAGTTTGTACTAGTTATCTCGATTGACCTGACGGCTCTATCGTCAACAATGTTTTTTATAACAATTCTCTGTAGACCAACAGCGAACGATACAAGAAAGCTAATAGAGCCAATACCGACAATAACCCCAAGTATAGTCAGAAAAGATCGTAGCTTCTTATTCAGAACATTTTCCCATGCCATATACATGATAGTTCTGTGATGTATTCGAGGTAATTTTTTGTGGCTTATCACTTGTTACCCGCCTGCCGAAGTCGCCCAATTCTCGCCTTCATTTCTGCAATTAGCTTGTCTGTTACCTTTAGGGCGTTCTCTTTCCCTAGCGAAACACATTTACCGTCGGTTATCTCTATGAGGTGATCAGAAAGCGGCAAATATTCCATATTGTGCGTAACAAGCACAATGGTGCGCTTCAGATCCTTATTATAGCTTTGAAGAAGAGACATAATCATTTCGCCGTTTTTGCTATCTAAGCTGCCTGTTGGCTCGTCGGCAATGATAAAAGCCGGATCAGCTACAATAGCTCGCGCCATTGCGACACGCTGTTGCTCCCCACCCGAGAGAACCAATGGACTCTTCTTGGCATATGGCGCCATGTCAACTCTTTGTAATGCATCCATGGCTCGCTTTTCTGCATCTTTACGCATGAGTCCTAAAAAGAACAAGGGTATCGAGACATTCTCAATAACATTCAGCGAATTAACCCAGTAGCTAGTTTGATAAACGACACCTATTTGGTTTGCCCTAAAAAAGGCTAGTTGGTCTGGCTTGAACGAATATATGTCGTTGGCAAAAAATGTAGCAGACCCAGCCGTTGGTTTTTGTAGACCGCTTAATATGTTTAATAAAGTAGACTTTCCAGAGCCAGAAGGACCAAAGATAATATTGAATGAGCCTTCCTCAATACTAAAGCTACTCTCGCTAAGCACTCTCACCGTCTCGTCCCCAACCACAAACGACTGCTTGATGTTCTTTAAGACTATAACTTCTTTTCTTCCATTTTTTTCCATAATCTATAACCGAAACGCCTTCTGTAATGTCATTAGTACGAGGCTGAGAATATTATCACTTGCACGGCCAATAATTGCTGACTGCGTTTCTGCAGTGGTCGTATTATTCGAACGATCCTTAGATATCGGGGCAATACTATACACCTTGCTTGTTGGCAGGTCAGACACCACCACCAGATGCTCAAGTGTTAAGGACCCATCCTCGGCGGTTTTACTATTGAATTCCTTTACATTAGACCCTTCGGCAAATGCAACCTGGCTGGTACTCGGTTCGTCCGTAGTCCACGAAACAATAATCTGCCCGCGGGCTTCAGGACCTGTTCCTTTTATGCTGGCCTCTATAACAATATCGCTAATGCCGGGAGGACGAGTATCTAATGCTGTTTTAAATACTTGCTTATCAGAAGTCGCCAGATTGCCGTTTGCATCACGCCCCTGGGCAAGTAAATAGTACTCGCTGTCATCTTCTAGTCCGCGTAATGTCACTTCATGATCAGTCTTAAGCTCAGATTGTTGAATAGTGAGCGCTGATCTGCTCATTTTTCCATAGTCTAGCGTAGTAGTCGTAGGGACATTCGTTCTCCATGTTACACGCTGCGTGCTTGTTGGCTCCCCCTTAACGGGCTGGAAGCGAAGATCTGCAATTTGTGGCCGCGGTGGCGTATTGAACGAGAACAAGCTACTAGGATATTTACCACCTTCTGAATCGTATAGTGATATTTGATATAGGTATTTCGATCCATCATCAAGCCCATCAAGCGCGATTGTATATACCGACTCAGAGCTTGAGGTATTGATTGATTTGATACCGCCAAATGAATCATTCCTTCCGAAATTCAAATCCACCTTAACTGCGTCTTTTGTAGTGAATTGAATTGTCGCACCAAATAAACCAACAGATATTGTGTTAACTTCTTTTAATACTGGTGCTGGTGCCGTTTTAAATACAAACTCTTGGCTTTGGCCAGTATTCCCGTCTTCATCTGTCCAGAGGGCTTTATAGTAATATGTTGTCCCGGCCGCCAAGTTATCTAGCCCCACTTTATGAGAAGTAACCTGGGTTGAACTACCAACTTCCGACTGTCCGTACTGACCACTAGTAGTACTTAACATTATTCGACTGCTCGAACTTCGGTCGGTCGACCAAGAAATTTCGGCTCGTTTCGTAGTTATACCACCTACTGTTGGATCACTTGTCAGTACAGCTGGCACCGTAAATTTACCGGTTGGCGTCTCAGAAACGATTGAACTTTCTGCGCCACAATTATTGGCACTATCGCATGCTTTAACCTTGTAAAAGTACTCATTCTGACTAAGGTTGACATCAATATATGATGTACTCGAGCTAGTCCCCACCTGAGCATAAACACCCCCAACCGTACTGGACCTGTACACACGATATTGAGTTACACCTGCACCAACCGATATTGGCTGATCCCATGTAATGGCCAGCCGCCAGTTACCCGTAGCTTTTACCGAGACGTCAGCGACGTCTACATTAATTGGCATTCCGGGTGCAGCAGTATTAGCTGTAAAGGTAGTACTAGCAAAGCTCGAGTAGTTAATTGCGTTGAAATCATCTTTTGCCACCACATAAAAAGTATTCGCACCCGGCTGAGTAGCATACGCTCCTGCGGCTAGCGTAGTTTCCCCCTGGTCCGTAAAACTACAATTACTAACCGTAGGTAGTGTGTTGACGGTATAGCAATAGGATAATTTATCCGAGTCGCCGGTTGTAGTATTGAAAGTAGCGGGTGCAGTCCAGCTAAATGCAAACGAATTAGCGGTATTTGTCGCAGGACTAACAGCTAGGTTCTGCGGCTCAGAAGGGGCTCCACTCGTATTTACTCTAATAGCTGCAGATACATAACTTGTCGTGACGTTTCCTGCTTGGTCCCAAGTTCTAAATGAAACTGTATTGACTCCGTCACTCATGTTGTCAAAGTCGGGCGGATCGACAGTAGTATAGCTACCGTCGTTTGCCAGCAAATCACCCGAGTCACCACTGCCACTATGGGCATCGCCGTACCAAGAGCTATTTCCAATACGATACTGCAAGCCAGCGAGCCCAGAGTGACTATCACTGGGTGCATTCCCGCCAGAAGTTGGCCATGTCATAGTTACTGTCTTGTTGTTGACGAAGTTCGAAGGCGCAGAAATAAAGCCCGGGTTCGTTGGTGCGGTGTTATCAAATCTAAACTGAAATTGCTCGGAATTGCTAGTCGTGTTCCCTGCTTTATCGATCGCCTTAATATTAAGATAATAAGGCGTACTCGATGTGGTAAGTGCCGTCTGTAACAGCCCCGATGTCGCCAGATTTAGGTTCGTCCCCGCTATGGCAAATTGACAGTTCCCAGCCGTATTGAGTGGACTCGCCCCAAGCAATCCCTTCGTTGTTACCGGATCAGCGGTAGGTGTTTGGCCAAGATACAGACAATACCCAAGCATACCGGCACCATTATCAGTAGCAGGGTCCCAATCAAAACTGGGACTGGCACCGTTGGTCCAGTCATTACTGGCCAGCACACTACCCCCACTAGCCTTATTGGCGTGTATATTCGTTGCGTTAGTATCTGGAGCATTGGTGTCTGAATTTGCCGTCAACGTTACGTCGTTCAGCTGTACTCGCTGATAACCGTTGCCCTGCAGAACTGCCTGCCATGTGATCCCCCCGAATCCCACGGGGAACGAATTGATATTACTATTAACTACACTCACTGAATTAGAGTCTCCGAGAGTACTAGACTCGTCCCAAACACTTCCCGTCCAATATTTCCAGGTAGCCCCACCGTCGTCACTAAGTCTATATGCGATAGAACCACCATTCGTGGTCTCGCTTGACGCAAAGCCATCCCAGCTTGCAACTCCACTTTCTCGAACAGCGTCACTCAAAACTACACCCTGTGCAGAACTGCTATAGGGCTTCGTAGTGAAGCTTGTACGAGTACTATTACTAAACCGCATTTCATCTAGAGAGCCGGCAAAACGTCCGAGCCCATCACCCTGCTTACCGTCACCATAGCTCGTACCAATGAGAAGGGGCAGCGAGTTATCGACCTGTGTTGCCGATGCAGTAGCACTACCTACTTGACTGCCATTTATATACAGCTTGGCTGTTGCGCCATCATATGTTCCAGCAATATGTGTCCAGTTAGCAGAAAAGCTGGTGGTGGATGATTCAACAACTGCGTTATTACCAAGAACGTAAACTTGCGCATCATTCGTCGAAGAGTCGCCAAGGCCAGCATATAGCTTGCCTTTATAGACATTGAGAGATCGTGCTGTTTCAATAGAAGTATTCCAAGTTCCGTTGAGACTATCGCCAGCTACTTGCGCCCAGGTGGTGCCATTCCATTTCCATATATGGCCATTGTTGCCTCCGTAGCCCAAACCTGTGTACAGCTCACCGTTATAAACTGCAAATGAGAATACTCGATAATACACCACGTCGCTCCAGCTACCATTAACCCCACCGCCGCCAATTTTAATCCATGATGTGCCGTTATAAACCCATACGGCAGGGTCTCTATTGGTATCATCAGAAGTACCAGCAACGAGCATACCATTATACGTTGCCAGTCTTTGTATGATGATATCCGAGCTATTCCAGCTACTATTTAGACCGTCACCGCCAATTTGTGACCAGTTGCCGCTACCCGTCCAGCACCACACGTCAGCCATATTGGTATTTTGACCAAACCCCATACATAATCGATCGTTGTATGGTACTAGCGAAAAGGCGCCGCTATACGCTCCGTTGGTGATACCGTTTACATTACCGGTTCCGCCACCACGGTTAGTCCAAGACGTGCCGTTAAACTCGTATACGTATCCGTTACTACCGCCACTATACGTTGTAGCGTATAGCTTGCCATTCCAAACAGCCATATCATTTACATATTGGCTAGTCGACCAGCTACTATTAACACTGTCACCGCCAACTTGAGACCAAGTACTTCCATTGTAGCGCCATACCTCGCCGTCACCTGCGCTGGTGCCCAAGCCAGCATATAGCTGACCATTATAACTTATAAGCGATTGTACGGTTTCGTATGTACCATCATTACCGTACGCCCAACTACTTTTCGTGCCATTACCCCCTATTGCAGTGTAATTTGTGCCGTCGTACTCATAAACCACTGCCGAGCCAACACCAGAACCAAGGCCAAGATACATTTTGCCATTATGCGATGTCATGCTCATCACATTGCTGGCGGTAAAATGCGACCAGCTGCCATTTAGTGATGCGCCCCCAATTAATGTCCAGGTTGTGCCATTAAACTCCCATGCATATGCTCCATAGCTTGATTGCACGCCAGCATACAATTTGCTATTTG
Organism: uncultured Candidatus Saccharibacteria bacterium; assembly: GCA_964469435.1. GTDB lineage: Bacteria > Patescibacteriota > Saccharimonadia > Saccharimonadales > AWTP1-31 > CAYUBG01. The sequence goes on from CAYXYR010000003.1 coordinate 9,794, forward strand.
CCGTATCGTAGACCATAGAGTAGATTCCCGCAGCCGTACCCCCAAAACCACTGTTGAGATTATCGCCTCCAATTTTTGTCCAGGTTGTACCATTCCATTTGTATATTTCACCGTCACCACTACCAGAACCCAAGCCAGCATACAAATTCGTACCATCATTTACGAGACTACAGACGCACTCATACGTTGCGTCAGCCCAGGATGAGTTGACTGCATCACCTCCAATTTTTGTCCAGGCTGTACCATCCCAGCGCCACACCTCTGCGTCGCCAGCGGTGATGGCTAATCCAGCGTAGAGATTGCCGCCATAAGCAGTCATGCTATAAACATACTCATACGTTGCGTCGGCCCAGGATGAGTTGACTGCATCGCCTCCAATTTTTGTCCAGGCTGTACCATTCCAGCGCCACACCTCTGCGTCGCCAGCGGTAGTGGCTAATCCGGCATAGAGATAAGTTCCATCACTCGTAATCGATTGAACACGCTCGTATGTTCCCGAAGCCCAACCGCTGTTTAATGCATCACCACCAATTTGGGTCCAACTGGTACCGCCATTGTATTTGTAGACGTCACCATCGCCAGCGCCATCACCGGCGCCAACATATAGACTTCCCTGATGTATTGTCATCGAACGAACTGTCTCGTGGCTCGTGGTCAGCCCGGTGTTGTCCCCACCAACTTTTGTCCAGGCTGCACAGCTACTTGCAAGTGAACACGTCCATACTTCTGCATCACCAGCGTTCGAGCCCAAGCCGGCATACAGAGCATCGCCATTAATCGCCAGGCTGTATACCCCCTCATAGGTGAAGTTGCTCCAGCTACCATTGAGCCCATCACCACCTATACGCGACCAGTTGCTGCCGCTGCGACGCCATACGTCTGCCGATCCTGAGGTATACGTTGTGCCCACAATTAAGTCACTGCCATACACCACCGATGATTCGATATAATACGCCTCGGTATTCCACGATCCGTTCTGACCCCTACTATTTGCGATCTGGGTCCATGAATTTTCAGAGTTATTGGCTATTTCGTAGTTGAGCTTACCTGTAGTACGGTCAAGATACATCTTGGAAGAACCCTTATCAAAGATCGTTTGGTTACTACTTGCACTTGTATCAAATGTTGACGAAGGCTTGATCCACGCTTCAACAGTTTGTTGAGACCCTTGGGATATCGAAGAGCTGTCTGGTACTGATACATGCTGCGTTGTGCCATTGAGCGTCAGAGCGTTATTCATATTGCCGCTGCCCCAGGCTGGCGACCCGGTTGTCGTGCCAGTATTGCTATTCGACGAGCTGTCTGCGACAGAGCTTCCTGATGCCTCATTAAAGTGATAAAGCGCACCCGTATTGGCATCATTAGCATACTCTTGAGCCTTAAGCCTTACACTGTTGCCGTTAAACTCTAAGCCGCTATCCAAAGAGTATTCACCTTGGGTTGAGAAGTTCCAGTTATTAGTAAGATCTGCGGCAAAAACAATTTTAAAGTTATTGAAAAGTATTACTCCAACCATCAATACGTAGACACCTAGTATGAGATGATGCACCAACCCATGATGGTTCCACTGATGCCATTTGCGATACCAACTAAAGCGTTCAACTGCAAAATTATGGGGTCGTACCGCAATGTGGTGGTGTACTACTCGTGCGCCACGTACAGATGCGCGAATCCCTCTCTTTGCATGATGGCTGGCGGAGCCAAGCGCTCTTTTAGTTTTTCGATGCGCACGCTGAAGATGCGGTTTTGCCACACCAACACCACGCCTTACGGCTTGCGCTACTTTTGCCCTACGCTTCAAATTACTCCAACCCCTTTGCAGATGTAAAAAGCTCAAGCATAATTATAGCTAAATTCATCAATAACGTAAATGATTAGATGGAGTTCATACAGATCACTCCGGTAAATTTCTATATCGATTTCTGGCCCGTGTTACATAACACTATGTAAAAAACATCAAAAAAGGAATAAGTGTTTTAGGTTGTCCTCTGTAGTGCACTATATTACCATATAAGTAAATGCCAGATCTTATTGTCGGATCGCTACTAAGTAGCTTACGCACGAAATTGCGCGTACTAATCGTACTTATAGTAGTGGTCGTATTAGGCGTACTTGCATTAAAATTTAGTAAAGCTTCTAGCCCATCCGTAACAACAATTGCTGGCCATGGAATTACGAAAAACCAGGCACTGACTGATGGCCAAGCTATTAAATTCAAGGATTATGGCCAGGTTTTTAACGAAGCTTGGTGGAACAGCGCCCTAAACCAAAAGATACATGCCGACGTCACCGAGTCAATCGAACTTCCAGACGGTCGTATTGCCTGGATATTTGGAGACACAACGAGTGTTAATGGCCAATCCACAGTTATTGGTAGCTATCCGCACAGCGCAATTGCTATCCAGACAAAAGGTACCCAAAACTTTTCTGTACAGCCAGGCAATTATGGCCTGGGCTGGCAGCAAGTGCCAAACTGGCCAGACGGTACGTATTTTTGGATGACAGCTCCTTTAGTGGAAGGAAATTATTTGTATGTACTGGGCAGTCGTATTCAGGGAGTGGCTCCATTTACAACTGTTGGTAATTACATTGCTAAGTTCGATGTCAACACATTGAGTTACCTAGGCATAAGCCCAGCGCCATCTACTGCAGCAGGTACACTCTGGGGATATGCCGCCCCAACCACCGACGGTTGGTGGGTAACCGGTACACACTCGGTGGATTGTGCTAATAGCACTAACTGCAGGGTTGGTGATATGGCTTTTGTACCAAAAGGCGGTATTACAAACCCCAATTCTTGGCAATTACATCAGGACGTTCTGCCGGCCACTACAAACATTGGTACCAAAATAGCCTTGATTCAAACCGGCTCGATGTGGCAAATATTTACAAAATTAGGCGATGCTTACGGTAGTAACAAAATCCTTCAACTTACCGCGGGATCGCCAACTGCCAATTGGAGCACAAAAAGTCAAACGCAAATCGCTACACCAGCTGGAACAATCTCCTACGCCGTTGCTATACACCCCGAACAGGCTAGTCCTCAAGGCAAAGTACTAATTTCTTATAATGTAAATGGCGTGCAGGCCGAATATTTTGCCAGGTTTTTGTATATGGATCTTTAATCACAGTATTAGTTGCTTTCGTATAGAACGGTAATATTATAATAATGCGAGCGATGATAAACATAACCAATCAACAATTTAGCGACATGCTTAAACGAGCAATTGATTCTATACCGCCAGCCTACGGCAAAAAAATTGCCAATGTCGCATTTGTACTAGAAGATTCCCCTAGCGAAGAGCAGCGAGCATCGGTAAATCTTGGCTCTCACCAAACTTTATTTGGACTCTATCAGGGCATCCCCCTGACTAAACGCGGTAGTGGATATAACTTAGTTCTACCCGACAAAATCACAATCTTTCGGCAACCAATCATGCAAGCTAGTTCAGATATAATAGAAGCCCAGCACATCATCAGTAAAACTGTTTGGCATGAAGTTGCGCATTATTTTGGCCTAGACCACGAACAAATAAACAAACTAGAAAGATAAAAAAACCGCCCAGTTAATTTGGGCGGTTTAGTTAAGTTAGCTCTAGCTAGAATGAGCCGCCAACTGGTGGTTCTGGCTGTACAGCCTGGCTACCATCCTCTGGTGCAGGTGCTGGATCTACCGCTGGAGCTGGCGATTCGGCAGGAGCTGCAGGTTCTACAGGCACTTCTGGAGCTGGCATTGGTGTAGGATCTGCCGCTGGCATATCTACTGGTGCGTCTGCAGCGGGTGCGTCAGCCACAGGCATTGTAGGTTCTACTGGTTGGTCAACAGGAGCTGGTGCTGGCACATCGGCAGCTGGTTGGTTGTTAGATTGATCGTTCGTTGATGGATCCATAAAAGTTCCCTCCGTTATTGGATTATTTTATAAACGATTGCTTACTCATTGTACACGATACGCTATACTTATAACATAAGCGAGGGAATAACATGAATTCAGCATATGTAAATGTCTTGTTGTCTACGTCAGTATTTGTTGGTCTATATATGACGTTGTGGTTTTTAATTGCACAGTTACGAAAGCGTAACGACATTGCCGACATTGCCTGGGGATTAGGTTTTGCATTGGTCGCAATCGTTGGACTAGTATTCAACCACAAGCCTTCGCTTGCCGGCTATATTGCGGCTGCTTATACCATAATGTGGGGAGTGAGGCTTGCGACTCATATATATCTTCGCAATCGCACTAAAGCCGAGGATTTTCGTTACGCAGAATGGCGCAAGCAATGGGGTCGTTGGTTTATACCAAGAAGTTTTGTTCAAGTATTTTTACTTCAAGGCTTTTTATTACTACTAGTCTCGCAAGCAATAATTGCTAATGTGGGCTTATCGCGTAGTGTTACAGTAAGCTCATGGTTAGCGGCCGGCATTTTAACCTGGTGGTTTGGCTTCTTCTTTGAAGTAGTTGGTGATTGGCAGTTGGCAAAATTCATCAAGAACCCAAAAAGCAAAGGCCATATTATGGACCGTGGCCTATGGAGATACACCAGACACCCCAATTATTTTGGAGAAGTTACCCAATGGTGGGGTCTTTGGCTGATTGCATGCTCTACCGACATCGCACTACATCTAAAGCTAATCAGCCTAGTGGGGCCCATTACCATAACGGTGCTAATTTTGTTTGTTTCTGGCATTCCTCTGTTAGAGAAAAAGTATGCTGGCAATAAAGACTACCAAGCGTACGCCAAGCGAACCAGCAAATTCTTTCCGCGTGATCCACGTAAATAGCTGGTAAAATATAGATATGTCTGACGCACTACGTCTTGAGGGAGTAACAAAGCTTTACGACAAAAGCCACGGCATTAGCGAAGTCAGTTTACGTGTGCCTAAAGGTGAGATATTTGGTTTTTTGGGGCCTAATGGTGCCGGCAAAACCACAACCATTCGCTGTATTATGGACTTCATTCGACCACAAAGCGGGACAATAACCGTAAATGGTGCTGACGCTCAGAAGCAATCTGTTGCCGCTAAAAGCTCAATTGGATACCTGCCCTCGGACACCCAACTATACCCAAACTGGACCGGCCAACAACATATCGACTTTTATAAAAATACGCGAGGCGTTGCCGACACCCGCGGCGTTGCTAAACGCCTCGGGCTAGATTTAACACAACAATCCAAGAATCTATCTACTGGCAATAAGCAAAAACTAGCTCTAGTTTTGGCACTTCTTGGTAACCCTAAGCTAATCATAATGGATGAACCCACCAAAGGCCTTGATCCGCTGCTGCAGCAGGAGATTTACGAGATACTTAAGAATTACAAAAAAGATGGTGGCACCGTGTTCGTATCTTCGCACAATTTGCCAGAAGTAGAAAAAATATGCGATCAAGTAGGTGTAATCAAAAATGGTCGGATCGTAGCCAACGAAACCATGCAAAGCATTCGTGCCATGAGTATCCATATAGTCACACTGGTAAGCAGCCAGAAGCTTAGCCTCAAAGACTTCCTCGCTGACAATGTTTCTGTTGTTCACCAAGCAGACAAACACCTCATCTTAAAAGTTCGTGGTGACCTCAACCCTGTTGTTCGCATGGCCGGTAAATACCCACTCAAAGACTTAGAGGTAACGCATGCTAACCTGGAAGACATCTTTATGGAGTATTACAAATGATCAGCATAGGTATAGTTAAAAAAGAACTGCGCGAGCGACGCTTGTCGCTAGTTATCTACATTCTTGTAGCACTTATGCTGACTTGGGTTTATATGATGTTGTTTCCAACAGTCCGTGACCAAGCCCAAAGCCTCAATAAATTGGTAGAAACATACCCCGAGGCTCTAAAAAAAGCCTTCAAGATAGAAGGAGGCGGTTTTGGCACTATAGAATCATTCTTGTCTTATGAGCTATTTAGCCTCATGTGGCCACTACTAGCCATAATGTTCACCCTATCCCGAGCCGGAAATACTATCGCCGGCGAGATAGAACGGGGGACCATCGGTACAGTACTGGCTCAACCAATTTCCCGCAGTAGTATATTTCGAAGCAAATACACCAGTGGCCTAATTGGCCTGTTAGCATTTGTAGTAGCGTCCATACTAACACCCATCCCTTTTGCTTGGGCATACCACATACAGGTTCATCCAAAAAACTTCTTACTAACCTCACTGCTATGTCTTATATTTGGTCTAGCAATTTATGGCGTGTCCATGCTGGCTTCGGCGTTGTTTAACGATCGTGGTAAGGTGTACGGCATAGTCGGTGGCACTTTATTTGCCATGTACGTAATAAACGTAATTTCCGGCATTAAGCCCAGTCTAGAAAAACTTCAGTACACAAGTGTTTTTCATTATTTCAACGCTACTGATGTTATGGCACACGCCCAATTGTCTTTGAGCTCTATGTTACTTTTTGGTGGTATCGCCGTGATTGGCTTATTTGGTGGACTATACATATTTAACAAACGTGACATCAGCATATAGTGAAGATTATTAGACACCCTGCCTGGCCACAAATATTCCATACTCTTGGTTTAGTTGGCACAATATTACTTATAACTATCTTCGCCCAATCGCCTAGCTGGCCTACGCCAGATAAGCTACTACTCTTTATGACCTTCGCTTCGCTGACATTTGGTCAAGCCAGAGCTATGCTCAAACGCTTTGTACCTTTCGTCAGCCTATTATTGGTGTATGAATCATTCCGTGGACTAGCCCACCAGCTAAACAGTCACGTTCATTACCTATGGATGCCAGCGGCCGACAGAACCATATTTGGCGTATTACCAACCGCCTGGCTGCAACAACACTGGTGGAATGGCCATGTGCAGTGGTATGACTTTGCCTTTTATATTTTCTACATGCTGCATTTTGTCTTTCCTATTGCATTGGCTGTGCTGGTCTGGAAATTGCGTGATAAGTTCTACTGGCAGTACATCAGTAACTATATCGTGTTATCGTTTGCGGGTTTTTTGACATACCTTGTCTACCCCGCTGCACCACCTTGGATGGCTAGCGAACAACATCTTATAGAACCAATTACTCGCGTATCTAGCAGCGTATGGTATGCCTTGGGCATTCACGACTTCCCTTCGGTTTATAACAAAATTGCACCCAACCCGGTAGCTGCTGTGCCATCTTTGCATGCTGCATACGCCACGCTATTTGTTCTGTGCGTTTACAGACTGTTTGGAAAAAGATGGGCTGCTATTGGTATGATATACCCCCTCATGATCTGGCTGGGCACGGTTTATCAGGGTGAGCATTACGCTATCGACGCTATTCTAGGCATCGGCTACGCCATTACAACGTTTTATTTAGTCGACCTGTTCTTCAAACGTGCAATGCCGCATATACGCAAACAAGTGTGGTACCGCCACGCAAGTAAGTACTTGAGCAAAATTTAAAGCTTATCGACTTCGGCTTTGTGACTATTTTTCGCTCGCCACTTGGCTATTTCGGCGTGGTTTCCACTCAGTAAAACGTTTGGTACCTTCATGCCTCTAAATTCTTCAGGGCGTGTGTATTGAGGAAATTCTAAGGTTTCGCCATCGCTAAAACTTTCTATTGCGGCACTTTGCTCGCCGCCTAACACCCCAGGTATTAGCCGCACGACACTATCAATAACTACCATAGCTGCCAATTCGCCACCCGTAAGCACGTAATCACCGATAGATATCTGCTGGTCTACAACACTGGTAATGCGCTCGTCGTAGCCCTCGTACCTACCGCAGATAATGATCAGTCCATTTTGGGCATCGGCCATGTTTTGCGCCATGGCTTGCTTATATCGCTGGCCTCGTGCAGTCATTAAAAGGACTCTTGCCTTAGGGTCGTTTTGTTTGGCTTGCTCGACCGCCGCAAAAAGCGGCTCTGGCTTGAGCAGCATGCCATCACCACCACCGTATGGCGTATCGTCTACTTGCTTGCGGGGCCCTAACCCAAAATCTCGAAGGTTTATATAGCTAATTTCAGCTAACTTTTTATCTTGCGCCTTCCATAGCATGCTGGCGTTCATGACACCAGGAAACATATCTGGGAAAAGCGTAATTACTTGAATTTTCATTGATGTATATTTTACCATGTTTAATGCAATCTTGCCATACAAAAAGAACCCGTAAAATTCGGGTTCCGTTTGTCACATAAAGCTCCCACTCTTTCGAATGGCTCGCATGAGCTCTGTTGCCCTATTGGGGCTACATATTTTTGTTTTTGTAACTTTCTAGTCTTTTCGACTTGATAAGTATTATATATCTAAATCGTCTAGATCTTCAAGTTCTTTTCTGGTTTTGCTTACAACGTCGCTTGTTGGCTCTTCGCTAACTTCATCCGCTTCGGTGTCGTCATCTTGGACGGGCGCTGACGGCTTAGCAGCAGCCTTACTGCCTGACTGTTCGTTATCGTCTTGACGAGCAGGTCGACCTCCGTCTTGAGGGCCGTTGTCGACAATCTTGAGGTTATATCGGGCGTCGTTCTTTGTGCCAAGAGCACGCAAAAGCGTGCGCAAACTTTGAGCCGTTGCTCCACGTTTGCCAATAATTCGCCCTAAGTCCTCTGGGTCAACTGTTAGCTCTAACAAAACGCCCTTTTCGTCGATTCGACGTTCGATTTGTACAGCGTCGGGATTACCGACTAAGGATTTTACTATGAATTCTACAAATTGTTGGTCAATACTGCTCATGACAGAACTCCTTACTTGTAAACATAGTATATCAAATATAAACAAAAAACGGCCCTGACGGCCGTTTGTA
>CAYXYR010000003.1:18632-22170 GCA_964469435.1 uncultured Candidatus Saccharibacteria bacterium
GCTTCTTCGGCTGGCTGCTCTGGTTGATTCTTGCGCAGCTTTTCTGGATTGCGAATAGTTCGTTCTTTATCAGCCAATACCGTTACCCACTTAGGTAGTTCAACGCCTTCGTTCTTTAGTAAACGAGCAACACGATCGGATGGCTGAGCGCCATTAGTCAGATAAAAGCCAACTTTTTCTTTATCAATTGTGGCTGACTTGGTGTGTGGGTTATAGCTACCGATTTGAGCAACAACACGGCCGCTGGTAGGTGTTAAACGTGCGTCCTGTACTACCACTCGAAATTGAGCGTGGCCTTTACGTCCGGTTCGTTGCATACGAATAGCTAACATATTTTCTGGTTTTCCTTATCTCTTAGAACTTAGTAAAAGAATTCCGCATTATTATAGGGGTAGTTTGTCTAATTGTCAACGGTTTGACCTTTTGCCAAGCTTTTTGGGGTGACATCGTAAGACTCGAGAGCGGCTTCTGCGGCTTTTTGCTGACCAGCTTGCTTGCTCGGTCCTACGCCTTGGCCACGAAGCTTATTGCCAACAAACACGCCAACAGTAAAAACTTTATCATGGTCGGGACCTTCTTCACTCAACACTTTATAAACAGGAGTAAAGCCATCACGACTCTGTGCGATCTCTTGCAAATTCGATTTTGGATCCATCCACGAGCCACTCTGCAAGATACTATCAAAGGTCGAAAGTAGCGTGCGAGTTATGAAATCATTGGCTGCTTCGTATCCTTGATCTAAGTACAATGCTCCGATAACCGCTTCGTAACAGTTTGCGAGTATCTGTGCTCTAGCCCTTTCGGTACCACGACGCTCACCGCGGCTCAAACGCAAAAGTGGTTCAAAGTTGTATCTGGCAGCAGCAGCACTAATACTTTCGGTACGTACCAGTGAGCTTCGCCAGTTGGTTAGGATGCCTTCTGGTTCAGTGTAATTTTTATAAAGAAATTCGGTAGTTACCAGTTCTAGTACCGCATCACCAAGAAATTCCAATCTCTCGTTATGAACCTGGGCGGTTTTACGGTGTTCATTAACGTATGAGCGGTGTGTAAAGGCTGTTACCAAAAGTTCGATGTCATTAAAAGTCACGCCAAGCACATCTTGTGCAAATGCTGAGTAATCGTTACGATTCACTATAATTTTCCATCCCTTATCTTTTTCATAGCCAACAAGATTAGCTTTTCAATGTCTTCATACTCAATTTTGTCGACAGCCTCAGCCGCTGGGAACCACTTAATACCGTTCATCCAATCTTCTGGCTTAAGAGCATCTGTGTCGCCCAGGGCTTTTACCAAAAATATCTCGGTAGTCATAAGTACCAAGCTATTAGCCCGGCGATACCGAAAGTTAATTTTGCCCAACCAATTGAGCACGTCAACCTCTAGTAATCCAGTTTCTTCGCCAATCTCGCGCTTGGCGGTCTCGCGGGCCGATTCACCTTCTTCTATATGGCCTTTAGGAATTGTCCAACGATCTTTGGCATCTTGAATGAGCAGAATTTCGACCTGTTGATCTTTAGGATTGTGACGAAACACCACACCACCTGCGGTTGGTTCGCGAACTACTTCACTAATAGCCGGTCTACGCCGGACAAATTTGCGAAATCCTTGGATTGGTTTTGGTCGCTTCATGACTTATTACTTTCTATTGCTTTTTCTAGGCTAGAAGATATTTGAAGTGTGCCTTCTTCGTACTGTCTGTATAACGTGCCAAGCACCCCATTAATGAATTTAGAGCTATTCTCGCCGCCAAAAGCTTTAGCTAGCTCGACAGCCTCATTGATAACAACCTTGGCTGGCACATCTTGGCCACACAACAGCTCATAAAGCCCCATGCGCAATACCATGCGGTCCATCCTGGCAATCTGATCTAGAGGCCATTCGGGAGCAACGGGCTGTATGACGTTGTCCAAATCAGCATACAAACCAACAACACCCTTAACTAAACTTTCGACAAATAGCCGATCGTCGATAGTGTCTTTGTAGCGCAAGATATTACGCTGCAATATCTCATCTACATCAACAGTTGTGTCGCCCGAATCACGTCGAAAATCCTGCTCAAAGAGCGTTTGTAACGCTAATATTCGGCCAAGATGTCGGTTTGATGCCATATTGTTAAATTCCGTTTGTTTGTAGCGATATACAATACCTAGTATACGCCCTTCAGCTGGCTATTTGCTGAGAGTTTTGCCGCTTTCGCGACGGGTGGTAAAGGCCTTGATCGGCGACTTGGCGTTAACTGCACGTGCCAGTTTAAGAGCCAAGTGGCTGCGACGCATACCTGTGCGTCGAGGGCTGGTTCGTTTCTTTGGCTTACCCATAGGGAATCAGCACTCCTCTTATGATTAATTAATAAGTTATCAACATTATATCTGTTTATAGTCATTTTGGCAAGGAGCAATCAAATACAAAGTGCTTGCGTTTTTTGTACATTTGTTGTACTATAATCGTATGAAATCAGGCAGCAGAGAGGCATTTTGCAATTCGCACACCAACCGTACGGCAGAGTCATTCCGACCCTGGCAAACTATTCGGGTGCTCGAAGATGTAGATAGAAATCTTGTAGATCGTTCTACGGCCAATTGGATACTTGACCATCAAGTTGTGCCCGGCGAGATATTGCCACCTTCACAGGGGGAAACAGTGCACATTATTGCATGCCCTACCGAACAAAAACCTTATGATTGGGCACAGGAAGAGCCCGATGAGAAACCGCATCTTTACGACTGGAGCAAAGACTGTCCAGAACCGATGGATAAACAAGCTTCTCCCGAACAGCAACGGCCCGTCAGTATGGGGATGACAACTGTACTTGGGCGTTCAGCCATGTGGCCTGTGGCTATGTTTTTGAACGGACTCACGCCAAAAGACATGTAGCCACTAGCAACTGCTACAGCCCGCATACTAGACCACAAAGTTAACAAGCCTACCGGGTACATAGATTTCCCTAGTAATGGGCTTATTAGCAATAAACTCTTGTACATGTTCGTCGGCTTTGGCCGCTGCCAAGATATCATCCTTATTAGCATCGATAGCAACTTGAATTTCGGCTCGTACTTTGCCATTTACTTGGACCACCAATGTAATGGTATCGTCTACTAAATATTCGTCCTGCCATTGTGGCCAGTGATCTTTATGGACAGAATCGCTGTGCCCTAGTTGTTGCCATAGCTCGTCTGCTGTATGTGGTGCAAATGGTGCGACCAACATAGTCATAAATTCTAATGCCGTCTGCCATTCTGCTGCCTTGCCGAAAGCTTTTGTTTTAGCAACGTAAAGCTTGTTAACTGCTTCCATAGAAGCGGCAATAGCAGTATTGAACCTGTCTTCTTCTATGTCTTTGGTAACCTTTTTGGCAGTTCTGTGAACAATACCAAGCAATTCTTTGGCTTCGGCGGGCTTAAGAACTAAGGATTCTTGCTCGTTGTACTCTTGTACCAAGTTCCATAATCGCGACAGAAAACGATAAGCGCCCGGTACACCCTGCTCATCCCCTCGGGCTCCAAACTCAGGCGTTGCAGCACACATCAGGTAAGTT
>CAYXYR010000004.1:0-20404 GCA_964469435.1 uncultured Candidatus Saccharibacteria bacterium
TAATTGAGGAAAGTAATTACCATGAAGAAAATACCATTCTTGATTGCAGCAGTTCTGGTGCTATCTACGATTTCTTGGTTTGTTTTTGGTGGCAAAACCACTCTTGCACCTGCCGATAAAGCAGACACATCTCAGGATGAAGCCAATACCAAACGGATTAAAATATCTAATATGACGTTCTCGCCCCAATCGACAACTGTAACGGCCGGTACTACTGTTCGCTGGGTTAATGATGATTCTACCGAACACGCTATAGCAACCGAGGATGGTGCAGGCGCTCCGGAATCATTTGATTCGGCCAATATACCTAAAGGCGCGGCTTATACCTTGAAGCTGAGCAAACCCGGAACTTATAAGTACTACTGCAAATTTCATCCAAACATGAAGGGCGAAATCATAGTTAATTAGCCATTAATTAACGGTGGTACGGTTGGCCAGCGTTAATGGTGCTGGCACGATATAGTGATTCGGCCAAAACGACCATGGCGAGGTCGTGAGGGAGTGTTAGTGGCGAGAAGCTCCATTGGTAATCACAAGCTTCGATTACTTCCGCTGGCAGGCCGTCTGGGCCGCCAATTATAAAGCCGACTTCTCTGGCTTCTAGCTCACGTTTTTGTAAAAACTCGGCAAGTTGATGGCTGTTAAGTTGCTTACCGTCTATCACTAGCCCGACTTTGTAGGCATTACCGGCGGCCTGCAGAATGTTGCTGGCATTGTTTTGCTTGTCGGCAAGGTGCGTAACCCTAACGTCATGATAGTGCTTGAGTCTGCCCAAGTATTCAGAAAAGCCAGCCTGTGCATAGCTAATCTTTGGTTTACCGATGGTTATCAGGTGTATTTTCATCTACTTACATTATGAACTTGTATATCTTGGATTAATCCAGATTTTTGTTGTTTACGGATTTTAATACCGCGGCGTTAATCTGTTCTACTATGTCGTCTTCTTTGATTTCTTTCAGAAGATTAGCAATACTGTTCCCATCTTCTTTAGATCGTATTGTAACGATATCTTTGGGCGCTTCAAGTTCAGCCTGGCGACAACGCTTTTCTTCGGGGTTACGTCGATATAACCTGTTCTTGTATCTAGGGTGAGCGGCGATTATGTTTGCGGCAAGACCGCCGATTGCAATCCCTGCGATTGTCATAATCGGCTTGTCGAGGATGGGCAGGTTACTTATTTCGAAGTATGTAAACATGTATAGACCCATGATTTTTGCACCCTCTTTTGCACGAAACAGATGGTTAATTCTGTGTTGCCGTGGGTCATTGTTGGCGACTGCATGTTCAAGTTCGTGCACAAGTGTTTCGCCCACTTGCTTGCTCACTGCCTGATCTATAGCCTCTAGGCCAACAAACTTTGAGGCAGCGATCTCTTCGATTGGCCAGACATTAATCTGATTTGTAATACGGTTGAAGTTACCAACTTGGCGATTAAATGATCTACCAGTACGTGGCTCCCTTGGCGATACTTGGTCAGAGAATAAAATGGATACCCTACCTATCTGCTCATCACTCATTCCGCCTTCAACCAGATGGTTGCGTATAGCATCCATATCGACATCAAAATGCTCAACAAACTGTCCGGTGCCAACACCGACGCTAACACTCGGGTAAACCTTTTCTGGGTCAAAAGACATAAAGTATATAGTAACAGAATTAGTAGTATTAGGCAACTAGCCAGCTTGGGATATAAAGCTGTTAAACTGCTCTATTGGCCAGGATTTACTTATACATACTGGATGAACGATCTCGACATGTTTTTCCATGATTTTTCCCCAGAATGTTAGGGCCTGGGCGATACGATGATCTTTGGTCGGGATGGGCTCGCCCTGCTCTGCCAGCGCAATCATGGCATCGACTTCTTCAAACCGATTACTCTCGTGGTCGGCTAGGCTGGGCCAGAGTTTCTTGGCTTCTTCGGTGGTCATATAGCCAAAAACTCGAGCAAATGGGAAATCTTCGGCTTGCTGAGGTTCAAAGTCTGGCCGGGTACCCTTTAATAAACCCTGAAATGCCATGGCTTGGGCAGTTATGGTGGCGTCTTTTCGGAGTTCCCAAGCGCGGCCGGCTTCCTTGGCTAGCTCCCAGTGTTCGATAGCTTCGTAGGTGGTGGCGAGCTTGAACGGCGGATTTGGCAAGCGTTCTGGGTCGCCACATAGTGCCGCGGCGCTGGCCCATTGCGAAGTTTCGTTATCAAGCAGTAGCAGACCAGATTGGTTGCGGTGCATCACAATATCTTCGGTACTCATGCCCCGGCTCTGTAGTGTGCCAGACTTGATGAACTGTTTACCTAATCCTTGTTGCCAGCTAACGTATTGCAAAAAACGGTACAGCGTGCCAGATTCGCCCACGCTTATTACTTCGGTCTTATCCCATTCCCAAGCGGCCTCGCGTAGAGCCACTAAGTCGTCTGACAATGGAGGATTAGCATCTAGAATGTCAATGGCTCGTTCGGGCTGGCCGTGCACAATATCTAACACGCCACAGCGCAGCCCCCAGGACTTGTCCCAGGGCATAGTGGATAGGTCGAAATTCTCTCCCATAGTAACCGTAACTTTACAGACTACCCTACTCTGTTGCAATCATAAGCGACATCTGTTTGGCTGTAGCCGAAATTACTGCGTTTGGGTATTGACGGCTTTAGTTGGCACGGGTCTATAGTAGTAGCTAGTCATGGAGTCATGAGTTTTTGACCAAGCGTCAGAATCCATAGTCTGCAGACTTTATAACCTAGATAGCATACTTCGGTCCCTGCTCTCTTATTTCAAGCTTCGGCTTCTCGTGAGCGACATTTGCAGAACGGTGCATGTGTTTCGACGAGCAGCTTAAACTCTATAAAATCCGTTCGCTGGCTAAGATGATCTTATCCGGCTTATCTTCATTTAAACCTAATTTATAGAAAGCTTGAAAATTATGAACAATCGAACAACCCTGAACCGCGAAGTAAATGTAACTGGCTACTACTTTACCGGCCATCGCCTAGAATCATTCCCTAGCTCTATAGAGTTTGACAATCAGCAAGTCACTTTTGCCGAAGCTGGAATGCGCTATTTGGTAAAAAAGGGCCAGAGCTTTGTGAAGCTATTTGATGCCACTGCCGGTGACACTACCTACCGACTAAAGTACGACCCAGAGCAATTGCTGTGGACCCTGGTATACACTAGTCGAGCTCGACGGGCGGTTTAGTCATGAACCATTCATTGCAAGAAGCGGGCGTGTCGGAGCACACAGGGTTCCCTAATGCTGCTACCGACAGCACCTTAAGTAGTTTAGATCTAGGCAAGTTATTAGTTCAGCGGCCTATTAGCACCTTTTTTATGCGCGTAAGAGGGGCTGCTGGCGAGCAGTATGGTATTTATGACGGTGACATAGTGGTAGTAGATAGGTCTTTGCGACCACGAACTACCGATCGAATTATATGGTGGAACGATGAATCTTTTGTGGTCGGCAAGCTACAAGCTGTTCCTGGCGACATCATACCGTGGGGCGTGGTTACTTATGTAATTCATGAACTGAGGTCTAATCGTGCGTAAAATTTATGCTTTGGTGGACTGTAACAACTTCTTTGTCAGTTGTGAGCGAATCTTTCGGCCTGATCTGGAAGGTAGGCCTGTAGTGGTACTAAGTAGCAACGACGGCTGTGCAGTAGCTCGCAGTAACGAGGCCAAAGCATTGGGTATACCCATGGGCGCCCCAGCTTTTAAATACCGAGATTTATTTAAGCAGCATGGCGTAGTTCAATTTAGTGCAAATTTCGAGCTTTATGCCGATATCTCGCGACGGATTACGCAGCTGCTGACCGAGTTTACGCCCCGGACTGAGATCTATTCTATTGATGAGTCTTTTTTAGATCTTTCCGATTTGGCTGACAAAAATTATGCTCTGCAAATGCAGATGTTGCGCCGCCGGATTTGGCACCAGGTAGGTATGCCGGTATCGATCGGCATTGCCCCATCCAAGACTCTGGCAAAATTAGCTAGCGAACTGGCTAAAAAGAACCCCGACCTAGATGGGGTACTAGATCTAACGAGTATGACAGAGCAAGAGCTGTCATCAATCAGAACGCTCCTGCCTGTGCAAGATGTTTGGGGTGTGGGTTGGCGGTCGGCCCCCAGATTGCGAGCTTTGGGCATTGGTACAGCTCAAGATTTGGCCCTAATATCGCCCCGTCAAGCTCGGCAGATATTAGGAGGTGTTAAGGGTGAGCAAACCGTGCGTGAGCTACAAGGCCAGTCATGCCTGGCCTTGCAAAAGATGGATGTTGTACCCAAAAGCATTGCTCGCACACGGACTTTTGGCGAGGACACCGACCAACTGTATGTGCTGGAAGCGGCCGTGGCTAGCTTTACAGCCCAAGCGGCACATCGTCTGCGCGTCTCTGGCCAGCTTACCCGGCGCGCCAGCTTATTTCTTATGACTAATAGACACAAACCCAACCTAATGGTATGGAACCGCGAAGCGGTATTTCGGGTGCCTACAGCCGACACTGGGCTCATTATTCAAACGCTTGTAGGCCTTTTGAACGAAGTTTACCAGCCTGGCGCTTGGTATCACCGAGCCGGTGTATGGCTGCACGACTTTACAACCGAAAAGTTCTTACAAACTGACCTGTTTGGAAATTTGTCTATAAGGCAAGACAATCGTACTAAAAATAGAATGCGCAGTATCGATGGTATTAATGCTAGGTTTGGCCGGCGTACAGTTTGGTTTGCGGCCGAAGATTTAGCCAAGACCTGGCAACCAAGGCGCAAATTACGTAGCCCTCACTACACAAGTGAATGGTGTGATTTGCCATATGTAGAAAGCCTGTAATTGCTTAGGTTTAATTGCCTACGGTTTGTAGGTTACGCCACTAGCACTACCTACTACGCTTACCCAAGTTTGGCCGGCGTTGAGTTTGATCTGTTGACCGTTGGCGTCTTTGAATAATATCTGTTCTTTGCCGCTAGCCTTGTTCCAGGTGCCTTCGGTTACGGTGCCATCCTGGAATACATAGCATTTGCCGCTACCTATGTTGTCGTATCGACTGTTTACACCGTTGTATGAAATGCCAAAGTTCATAACAGCTGCAATAACTACTTTTGGTGCAATCTGCTTGCCTGACTTTTCGTCTACGTGTGGCTTACCGCCTTCACTACGCTTGTAGGTATTGGTCGCCTTGTCGTAATCAAAATGGGCGTTGTATAGGTAGCTACTGATAGCCAGGTCTATTGTCGAGGCGGTTGGCGTGGCGGCTATCTGGTCTTCTTTGCGTGGCCAGCTGGTAAAAGTACTACTTGTGTAGCCTTTGCGGTTACTGACTACATCCAATTTGGCCATGCTGGTGTACATGTTGTGTGGTGCATACCGAGAGCTGATGCGCCAATAAGCGTCGGAGTTAGCAAACTGGTCTAAATCTTTAATGCCCTCGTTTTTTATTTTGGCTAGGCCATCACCACTACCACCTACGTGGGCTACTGCAGCATCAAAGCCGTGCAGCCAGTCTATGTAGTATGGCCGAACACTACGAACCGGGCCAATATAATCTGGTTGATCCTCCAGATGAAGTGTCAGGAATCTGGTTATACCGCCCTCGGCAATTGCTTCGAATACCGCGCCTGAGTCGATTAAACCGGATTGAGGTCGAGCATCTGGGCTGTTTTCTATCATGATTGCGGTGACGGGGCGCTTGTTGAGGTCTGGTGATATTTGTGCGCCGGTCAGCCGGGAAGCCTCGGTGGTTGGTTTTGGAGGCTCGGGCTTGGGTTGTTCCTTTTTGACCACAGGAGTTGGTTTTTTGTTCTTATGTAGTAATGCCCAGGCTGTGCCACCGCCGGCACCGCCAATTACCAGAATAAGAGCTATTATTACGGCAATTTGTTTTTTGCCACTTAGCTCCTTAAACCAAGCTAGTGGGCTCTTCTTGGGTTGTTTAGGTTTTTGCATCTTTGTGTTGTCTACCGGGCTGCTGCCTGGTTTGATTACTGTTCCTTCTCTTAACGGTGTTGCTGTGTCTGTTTTTGGGGTGCTAGAAGGCACCATGTCGTTGTTCATAATTTACATTGTAACAAAACACAAGCACAATACTCTAATATTGACAGAAGTCTAATTTTGTATTAGTGTATGTTTTATGTTTTTCCAAAGATCTCGGTCCCCCATATCGGTAGACTTACCTCCGTTACAGATATTCCAGGTAGATATAAATGATGTTCATGGCCACGAAGCAAGCTTGGCAAATTTGCGTGTTCAGAATCGGTTTTATGGTTCGTTAACTTCCCTTGCCGACCCCAAAGCAAGTATTGCTGCCAATGGCGAGCGTGTTTTGGGTTATGTATTTACCACCCATCAAGAACGCCGTAGCAGGCAGCCGTCGGTCATGATGGTCAACGAACTGTGTGTTGATATTGGCTATAGAAAACACAACCTAGGCGCAGCATTAATGCATCACGCCCTGCAAACTTGGGGCGAAGGCAAAACCGAAAAGATCGAGCTAATATCTAGAACTTTTGCTAAACCGTTTTATCAGAAACTAGGCTTTTTGCCTGCTTCTTTTGCAGCAGGCGCCATGAGTGCTGACGTGAGCCAGATTGGGCCGGTTTTGGAACAGCGAGCCGCAACTGTGCTTCAGTCTCCTGACACTATCGTTACCGCATAGATTATCTTTGCTCTATTGACTCAGTTCTCGGAGTATTGGCTTGCCGACTCCGGATGTCTGGTCTCCATATCGAGCATACTTATCGTAATTGCGTTTGGCAGTACTGCTAAGACGAAAAACCACAGCTTTGGATATGGACATACCCGCATACAGTGTGACCGGGCTTGGTCCGCAGTTGAATATTTCTAGTGTGATTGGTCGGTTGGTGTGACCAGAATCTACTATCATGGCTGACTGCACTACGCTAACACCTAGTCGGGCTAGAGTGCTGCGACCTTCGATCAAAAAACCAAGTTTGGTGCTGACGGTGATATTTTCTAGTGTGTGCCCCAAAACAAACTGTTGAGGACGCAGTATGAATGGTCCATCGGGCTTTAATACGACAGATTCGTAGGGCAAATCTGTTGGATTTCTTATATCTATGAGCTTTACTTTGCCCGGAACGAGAATTTCGTCACCTAACTTTAGGCTGATCCCAGATGGTCGTACACAAGCTGGGTCGAATGGATCGATCACAAGTTCGCCTTGTTTGATTACTCCCAAGATGTCCTTATCGGATAACATATACTAACTATAACAAACTGATCGTGCGTTCGATGCGATCGAGACAGCGTTCTTTGCCTAGGGCAACTAATGTCCCAAATAATTCTGGAGATGCCGGTGCACCGGTGGTGGCTATACGTACCAGACTAAATAGTATGCCTGGTTTACTCTGAAGCTCTTGCAATAGATTGTTGAGTTTTTGCTCAATTTCTTCGCGTGAGAAGTCGCTAGCTTGTAGCTCAGCCAATACTTTTTGCAACAGACTTTTCTTCTCGGCATTATCTAGCTTGCGTAGCTGTTTGTTATTTTCGTCATTTAGGAGCGCTGTTATGTCTTTGTCTTTAGGCTCGGCAAAAAAGAATATAGTTAGCTCGGGTATTTCGCTGAATAACTTTAGTCGCTCTTGCACCAGCTCAAGAACCTGCTTTTTGTATCCGTCATCGGCGTCTTTGGCTTCGGACGGCCAGTAGGCACTAACTATTTGGTATAGATCATCTAGTGCTAAGTTGCGAATGTGCGCACCGTTTAGCCAGATCAGGCGTTTCTCGTCAAACCTAGCGCCGCTGCGCCCCACCCTGCCCAGGCTAAATTTATTGATCAGTTCTTGGACAGTAAATACTTCTTGTTCGGTACCATCATTCCAGCCTAGGCTAGCAATGAAGTTTATTAATGCTTGTGGCAAGTAACCGTCACGAACATAATCTAATACATCTTTGGCACCATCGCGTTTACTGAGCTTTTTGTTGCCATCTGGGCCCAAAATGTGTGGCATGGTCGCAAATAATGGGTGTTCTACACCCAACGCTTCGTACAAGTTTAGATAGTTGGGCATAGAGCCCAGGAATTCTTGCCCGCGGATCACGTGGCTAACTTCCATTGCGGCATCATCTACGATGTGAGCAAAATTATACGTTGGGAAGCCGTCACTTTTTATTAGCACAAAGTCGTCGATTACTTCTGGCCCAGTGCTAAGGTCACCCATGACTTCGTCGTGCCAGCTGTAGGCTTTTGGCTCAGACTTAAACCGTAGCGGCTTGGTACCGTCCCATACTGGCGGGTTTTCGGGCCGATGGCTGCGATACAAAAATGGTTTCTTTTCTTTTTGAGCCTGTTCGCGAAAGGCCTGGACTTCCTCTGGGGAGTAAGGGTCGGCATAGGCGCGGCCAGCATCGATCAGTTTTTGTGCCCAGGGTTTGTAAGTGTCTAGTCGTTCACTCTGCCGATAAGGGGCGAATGGTCCGCTATTATCCGGACCTTCGTCATAGTTTAAGCCGAGTGCATGCAAGCAATCCATGATGTGCTGGTCGGCTCCCTGCACTTCGCGAGCTTGGTCGGTATCTTCTAGACGTAAAATAAATTGCCCGTTGTTTTGACGGGCCAGCAACCAAGCAAACAAGGCAGTACGAATTCCGCCAACATGGAGTAAGCCCGTAGGGCTTGGAGCAAATCGAGTTCGAACAGTCTTCATCTGCCCTATTGTACCTTACAACACCCCTGTTGAATAGGACTGAAGGTAAAAGAGTAGCCCGACAAGTTTTCGTATATTTGCAGGTGCGTTGATAGGAGTCCTAGATGTTCTTCAAAAGTGATGACACTAAAAACTAGCGGCAATACGCAAGACTTGATCAGTGGTGAGCGAAGAGTTGCCTTCTATGGTGTACTGGATGCCGTTTTTTACCCAAGTGGCATTGGTGCTATAGACGTAGATCATTTGGCCACTCGATTCGTAAGTCTGATAACTTTGTTGTGAGCTATTGGATACATTGTCGCGGAGGGTTTCGCTATCTAGACTGCTTTTTTGTTGGCTGATGGTGTAGTTTCGACCGTCGCCGCGCGATCTAAAGTTTAGAACTACCGTACCGGGTGACGGTGAAGTCGGCTTTTGCATGGCAAAACCGGACGGTGCAAAATGCGGCACTGCTGCGGTTATGCCGGCCTGCTTGGTAATGCTGCGCATAGCCAGCTTGGGCATTGCTTGATAGGTAAAAAACCCACCGACAAGAGCAACAATCAGTAGACTGGCTCCAATATTAACGAGGGCTCGCTTGCCAAGTCGACGGCTGCGCTTGGCATGCTTTGGTTTATCGACATGCGGCTGGGTGTGGCTATTGGCGTTTGCAATGGCCTTCATAAACAGGTCCTCGGCCGGAGTAGTTTGTGCGAGCTGATGAGTCGGCTGGGTAGCTATTTTCTTCACTGCCTGTGTATGCGCTGCTGGCTGTTGCTTGACGCTCAGCACCTCGGCACGCTTCACTATGTTAGCTATTTGGTTGGACGTGCTAAATTTACTGATTAATTTGCTCTGTGGTATGGCTTGGGCTCTTTCGACGCGAGGCGACGGATCGCTGGTAATCTTTCGGGCTGCCACTACCTTTGGCTTGCTGGTGGCATATATAGCTTGTTGGGCGGGTGAAGCTTTTACGAAAGTTGGCTTGTGCACTACGTGTCTCATTAAAGTAGCAGCTTTCTGAGAAGATGCATGAACCTTATGGGCAGTGGTTGCGTGGTGTTTGCGAGCGGCTTTTGCCTCTGAGGCAGGCTTAATGGCCATTTCTTCTATGATTGGAGTTGGCCTAGGCTTGGTTGGCCGAATTACAACCGGGCCAATAACATCCTGAAAAACTGGCTTATTGGGTTGTTTGGCGGCAGGCTTTTTTGGCACATGCGTTACTACTGGTGCAACTACGTCTTTAACAGGCGCACCAGTACGAGTGTCGTATGTACGTCCGTTGATGGTGATTGTGTTTTTTGTGTTGCTCACTCGAGCCCTGTACCCTCTTATACCTTGCAACCGATGTTGCTTATGTATGTAATATTACCTTCTTATAGAGTTGGTGACAAGTCGACGAAATAGATAGTACCACTGGCTATTTCGTGCTATAACTATTGATACAGTTACAAAAATTATGGACTTTCTAGATCCCAACAAAAAACGAAATCATTCCCGTCGCCTAATGTTAGGGTATGCACTTATGGCAATTGCTGTTGGCCTGGCCTCTATCATCCTGCTTTTTGTGGCTTATGGGTATGACTTAGATCGCAAAACCGGCAAGGTTATTCAGAACGGCTTGATGTTTGTTAATGCTCACCCGGAAGCAGCCAATGTTATTGTGAATGGCAAAGACACAGGCAAGACTGACGCCCGGCTGGTTCTGCCGGCTGGCGAATACACTATCGAGCTTCGTAGAGATGGCTACCGCAGCTGGAAACGAACTATAAATCTAGAAGGTTCTAGCATCGAGAGGCTTATTTACCCGGTGCTATTCCCTAACAAGCTAACTTCCAAAGAGCTGCAGACTTATGCTGGCATCCCCGCTATGACTACACAGAGTCCCGATCGCCGTTGGGTACTGCTGCAGCAGCTTGGCACCATTCAGCGATTCGATGAGCTTGATACGACAAACCCCAAGTCATCCATAATTACACTATCGTTGCCGGATGGCCTGCTCACAGCCTCCAAAGACGACCGAGGCTTGCTGCCAGTTGAGTGGTCGACCGACAACAGTCATGTCCTGATCAAACATAGTTTTGCCGATAAAACAGAATTCATTATCTTCGACCGAGAAACACCAGCTTCTAGCGTTAACCTGAACAAACAATTTTCCGTCGACCCAACCTTGGTAAGTTTGCGGGATAAAAAATACGATCAATACTACATTTATGACGAAAAAGATTTGTCGCTCAAAAATGCTGATCTCAAGGCAAAAACTATATCGCCACTAATGTCGGGAGTGACGAAGTTCAAGCCGTACAAAAGCGATACCGTCTTGTATGCTGCAAAAGATACTGCCGACCCTAATAAGTTAAGCGTGCATATTCGTGAAGCTACCAAAGACTATATTGTCGGCAGCCTACCTGCAGCCACACCGGCCCTGCTCGACATTGCTGAATACGATAATCATACATATGTAGTCATGGCTTCAGCTACTAGTGGGGCTATATCTATTTTCCGAGATCCAGTTGATCAACTAAAAACCAACCCCAAAAAGGTGCCAGTCGTTTATAGCCTTCTCAAATTGGATGGCGTCTCGACAATTAGTTTTTCAGCCACAGCGCAGTTTATTGCTGCTCAGCATAGTAATCACTTTGCCCTGTATGATTTTGAAGCTAATCGACGTTATGTCTATGATATGCCGTTTAGTATCTCGGCCGATTCTCCTGCTACATGGATGGATGGTAACCGTATGTTGGCTAATGTCGATAACAAGCTAAATGTTTTTGACTTTAATGGCATCAACCTCCAGACACTTGTGCCTATGGCAAGCGGCACCAAGCCATTCTTCGATCGCGATTACGTACGTTTGTTTACTCTTAGCCCATCTGCGATAGCTGGCAAAAACGCTGTTCAGTACACCAGCCTAAAAGTTGGCCAACAGTAGACCGAACCTAACGACTTTTTAAAGAGCCAAATTTATTTCCACTTTTAGCTACAAAAACGTACAAGCTGGTGGGCCAGCGACCAAACAAATACATAAACACGCCTGCCGGCTACCATAAAAGGCTGCGGAACCGACCTCTTTGGGGTCTAGACAGCCATAGTCTGTTTTGTTGTTTGGTTCACGTCCAGACTTCTATGTGGTATAAGCAACTAGTGGAGCAGATTAGTAATCCGGCTCCAAAGACTTGGGGCGTTGCTTGGGATGCTGGAAGGCTGATTGTCTGATGCTTTTGCGGTGCTGGCTTTGTTGGTGTTTGGATCGGGGCTGATTTGTTCGCCAATTACTACCAGGCGGTTAAGGGCAGTACCTGGCGGGTCGCAAGTTATAAGCGTGGCAGTGGCTGTTTTGTCGGTATTGCCTAAAACACCTACCTCGCTGGGTTTCACTATCTTACGTTCATATACTTTGTACGCATAACGCTTGCCGTCTTTTGTTAGGTAGAATGTGTCCCCTTCGCTAAGTTTGTTTAGCAATACAAAAGCAAACTTGTATTTACCACTGTTTAAAATGTTATTACTAGAATGGCCGAAAATAACTGAGTTACCCTTCTCGCCTGGGTTGGATGTTGTGGCGTAATGAACTACTCCGCGCTCAAGGGCCTTTTGTATTGAGTTTTCTTCTATACTAGGTTCGTCGTAGACCACAGGAATCTCGACATTGATCTTTGGGATTATGATCTTAGGGCTTGGGTCGGTCGTGTCGGTGGAGCCACTAATTATTATTGGTGTCGAGCTGACCTGTCGACTGGGGGTGATAAACGGTGCAATGAACCTTTCGTTAAAAAAGCTGAAAAGCAACACCAATAAAACTACCGAACCTAGGCCTACGCCAAATAGCAGTGACTGAAAATGCTGTTTTTTACTTAGTTTGTGTTGGGCTCTAGCCCGTGCTGGCCCAAGAAGACGTTTTTTTAGCTGTTCGACCGTTTGCGAAGATTGCTTGGTGTGGTGGCGAGTGTTCTGCGAGGTAATAGTTGGTTCTTGCGACTTTTCGGTTGCCGGTGTGCTTGGTTGTTCTGGCTTGACTGATGGCAATACCAGACCGGATTGGTGCGGGTGATGTTCGTGATGGTGCTTGTCGTGCTCGGCATAGAATTCTTGCCAAACTTCGTGCTTTTCTTTGTCTGGTAGGCCACTGTAATATTCGTGCCATTTAGTTTGTATGTCAGCTAGCGAAAGCCCCGATGTTGTCAGGTGCTTCATGAACGATTGGTGCTTACTAAGTGGTTTGGCTTCGTCTAGTATTTCTTCGGCTTCTTCACTAGCATCTGGCTCATGCGCATAGATAGCGTCAATTTTTTGACGCACTAGCTCTACAGCTGGGTCACGTTGGTTTTGGTCGTCGGTATTTGTCATTATTGCTTATGCTAGAGTATACCTCTAAAGTATAGTACAATTACCCCCGTCAACCTACCTTCGCAATATGCCGCGGTGGTGGAATTGGTAGACACGCTGGACTCAAAATCCTGTGAGAGCAATCTCGTGACGGTTCAAGTCCGTCCCGCGGCACCAAACATACGACTCTTTCAGGGTCGTTTTAATTTTGTGGCGTTTTTATAAATAAACTATGTCTCGAGTAGGTAGACAATGCTACCCACTGTTTATCGCTAGATACTCTTTTTATGAAGATATTAACGCTGTAGTTAGTGCTTCAAAAGTTTTGCTGGGGTTTTGGAGCCACCAAACCGACGAATGGGCAGCTGTTGGTACGCGCCACACTCCGTCCAAGTCTTGGTTTGATTTGGTTGTACTTACTTGCCCGTTAACCGCTACAAATATTGTATCTAGATGTTTAACAGTGATGTTGCATACATTTTGGCTAGTAAAATCGTGAAGCCAATCAACTAAATGAAGTAGATCCATACTAAAAGTTACGACTTGGGTGTAGTGTGCTTCTCGCGCCAGGCGCTGTAATTGAGCGATGCTTAGCACGGCTGTAGTGTCTGGACGATTTAGAATAGCGTCCGGATGGGCATAAAAATAATCGACAGCATCTTTGGTTATGGTAACTGCGCCGGTGAACTTGCTCAAAAACTTTTCTAAAACTATAGACGTTTCGCTGTTTTTACCAAAGTCACCAGCTAGCAAAACACCATCAGCCCAAGCAGCGTGTTCTAGCCAATCGCTTAAGCTTTTGGAGGCAAAACTGCCACTAGGCGTACTGGGGGCATAGTCGGCCGTCTCTAAAACCATTTTGACAACTTTTTGAATGGCATCAGGCAACAAGACTCTAGCCGTACCAATACCGGCCTTAACGCTGGCGTTATAAGCTTCGGCCACGGCTGCAAAACCGTGAGAATTACCACCGACTATTAGAAGCTTGCCAGCATGTAGCCGATTTTCGGGCCGACTCCAGAGTAGATCTGGGTATAACGGTTCTGTACCTTGTCTGCGCCAGTACGAGCGATCCATGTTAGATATCCAAATCTATACTAACTGGGCAATGGTCGCTGCCCATGACATCTGGGTGAATTTGGGCGCTTTTAATTTTGTCTGCCATTGACCTGCTGGCTAACCAGTAATCAATGCGCCAACCAACGTTGCGTGCACGGGCATTGGCCCAGTGGGTCCACCAGCTGTAGGCGTCTTTTTGATCGGGGTGTAGATTGCGGAAGGTATCTACAAAACCGGCATCTAAAAAGTCCTGGAATCGTTCACGTTCTTCGTTGGTAAACCCGTGTTTGCCTACATTTGGTTTGGGATTTGCTAGATCGATCTCCTGATGGGCAACATTGAGGTCTCCACAGAAAAGTACTGGCTTGGTTTGTTCAAGCTTTTTAACGTAAGCGAGGAAGGCTTTGTCCCAGTGGTCGTAACGCAGGCTCAAGCGACTAAGATCACCTTTGCTGTTTGGGGTATATACCGTCACAACCCAAAACTTTTCGAACTCAGCCGCAATTACCCTGCCCTCGTCGTTAGGGTTGCCATAGCTATCGCCAGTAACTTCGTATTTTTTAATGATGTCTTCGGGGAACCCGTTAATAACTTGCAAAGGCTCGATTTTGCTAAAGATTGCAGTGCCGCTGTAGCCCTTCTTTTTTGCCGAGTTCCAATACTCAGAATAATCTGATAAATCTATCTCGGCTTGCCCCTGCTCGGCCTTGGTTTCTTGCAAACACAGAATATCTGGTTGGTGCTTGGCCATAAAGTCTTGAAAAGCACCTTTATTAACTACTGCTCGGATTCCGTTGACGTTCCATGAATATAATTTCATAAACTTCAGTATAACAGTAGTATTGAATGCGATGAATGGTAGATTACAGGAAAGGAGTGAGGGCCAAGATAACCGCGTCGCGCGAGGCGCTAGCTCTTGTAATGCGACCTTTGGTTAGCATGCCGATCAAGCCCTCTTTTTTGCCAATGTCTTTAACTCCATGAGAACTTGCAATCGCTTTGCTAAGGTCTTTGCCTTTTAGAACGTGTTCGAGCGATTCTTTTGGGGTCATGATTCGTGGCCCAAAACTTACGCCTTCCTGTCCTTCACTGCTAACGACAGCAGCGGCATTATTGGTAAACCATCGATCATCGAGTTGGCTTTGACCGCCTTCGATACCCACACCGTAATCGGCTTTGGTAAGTTTAATCGCAGCATGTGCTCGATTACGCGCACCCTGCAGAGTCTCTGAATCATTCATCGGTTGATCAGAAACACCAGAATTAACATCCACTTCAATGAACTCAAATGTCTCATCTGCAAACATCGCACGGAAGGCATCTTCTGTTGCTTGCAGCTTGACTGGGTTTTTGGATCCGATCGCAACTTTAATCATACACTTTAGTCTAACAGATTAGATTACTCTTGAAATAGCAGATAAACTCAGTTACCCTAATTTGAATGGCCAATAAATACCAAAGAATTTTGTTGAAGCTCTCAGGTGAACAATTAGCCGGCAAGTTCGAAAGCGGTATCGACCCAGAAATTGCTAGCTGGCTAGCGCAAGAAGTTAATAAAGTTGCGCACGATGGCACAGAGGTAGTGATTATGGTGGGTGGTGGCAACTTTGTGCGTGGCGCCCAGATTGCTGGTCATGGTATCAAACGCGTTACGGCTGATCATATAGGTATGTTGGCGACCATGATGAACGCTTTGGCGCTGACCGACATTTTTGAAGCTAAAGAAGTACGCACACGTTGTTTAAGCAATATATTCGCCGAGCAAGTGGCCGAACCATTTGTATTCCGCCTGGCTAACAAGCACTTACAAAAAGGCCGCGTGGTGATTGTGGCTGGTGGGATAGGCCGCCCCTACCTCACAACCGACACAGCAGCTATATCTTTGGCACTTGAAATGGATTGTCAGGTGGTCCTAAAGGCTACTAAAGTCGATGGTGTCTACGACAAAGATCCGGCTAAGCACAAGGACGCCAAGCGGCACTTACAAATTGATGCTCAAAAGGCTGTCGAAGACGAAAACATCAAGGTTATGGACAAGGCTGCGCTTGGCTTAGCGTTGGAGCACAAAATGCCTGTAATCGTTTATGATGGCATGAAAGCCGACAACTTACTCAAGATTGTGCAAGGCGAGCACGTCGGCACTATCATACAGTAGATATTTTACGAGGCCAGCGCCTCGGCGTTTGCAACGGTGTTTTCTAATAGCTGGCGTACGGTTACAGGGCCGACACCACCCTTTTTAGGGGTGAATGACCAGCCATTAGCTGCGCCGTATTCTCGCAGGGCATCCGATGCGTTACCTACTACCCTACCTCCCAGCTCGGCAGCGCCAACGTCGATCAGAACCTTAGGGCTCATCCCCTCGAAGAGTTCAGGTGTAAGTACTTCTGGCAAGTTCATTGCGGCAACGATAACATCGGCCTCTTCCAGGCCTTTTACGATGTTTAGCGGGTCGTCATGCTCATCAAAAGTTCGGTAGTGTTGTGCCCCGCTCCAATGAGCCCAGTTGTGCATTGGCCTTCCGAACACCCTGCCATATCCGAGCTGTGCCACCCTCGCTTCAAATAAATCTATACCATAGTGCCTAGCTAGTCGCCGAACGGCCATAGGTGTGGCGGGTATGTGTGAGGCGTTTGGGTTAAGCCCATCTACATCCTTGACTCGATCTACCAGGCGAAATTGTCGTTCAGTGCGCTCTGGGTCCACGGACGGAGCCTGTACGATAACCCCGTGCACGCTGTCGTCTTCGTTGAGCTGGCGGATTTTGTCTGCTAAGGCATTGGTGTCGGGGTCTTCGGTTAGATTGGCTAGCATGCCAAGCTTGAGTGCGGTTTTAACTTTAAGGTGAGAATACATAACAGACGGGTGATATTCTAGGTTGTCGTTTACTATCTCTAGCCGGGGGATAATGTCTAGTTTACGCAGCCTGTCAATTCGCTCCATTAGATCAAAATCAATTTGCTCTAACAGTGGTGCTGCTAGTAATTCTGTCATGAACCCTCCTTATGCTTATACTCTGACTATAATTTATAACTTACCTACAAATCAAGCACTTAGTGTGCATACAACAATAATACGTAATGAGATTAAACAATTTGCATACGCTTGACACAGTTTGGCATGGAATGAGTTGCTGTATATACTTGAGTTTAAAATGAAAAAGCTTAACCCTAAACTTCACGAACTTTACGAATTACTCAATCTCTATCCTTCCCCGCACAACGGGCAGCCGATTCGTATCAAGCAACTGAACGATAAAGACTTTGAGCTGTATTTCGAAACCCGCCGGGGTTTGCAAGCAGCAGAAGTATCGTTTTTGTTTAGTTTTGTAACTATGGGACTGTTCGCGACCTACCTAGAGCAATGCGTCGAGGCACTTGGACATAATGTCAAGGTTGAACCCAGACTGCCGAAGGTTAGCGAGTTGCATGCTGATGGTCAATTACGGTTTGCAGTATTTAGCCTCGAATTTGATGCGAGGGAGCCAAACAAAGAGATGCTCCAATCGATTCATTTTCGTCAGACATCTCGTAAGAAATATACATCTGGTGTTTCGGATGAAGTAGCGGCCAGTGCCATTGCCCTAGCAAAAGAGCACCATATGAAAATGGTGCAAATGGACGAGCATGGTACTCACCAGGCAATTTGGCTCAATCAGCGGGCAGTATTTGACGATATGTTTGACGATGCAGTAAGACTGGAATTAAATCACTGGTTACGCTATAGCAAGGCAGAAAAAGAAGCCAAAATGGATGGCCTGTCTTATGACTGTATGGAACTGAGTGGCCACTTACTACGTTTTATTGTGAAGCACTACAAGATACTAAGAGCGCCAGTTATTAGCAGTCTTTTGAAGCAGTATTACTTGCGCACAATGAAAGATAAAAGCGATGCGTTTTATATGCTTACTCCGTTTGCAACCGAACGCGAGGCATATGACGTTGGCGTAGTAATTATGAAGACTTGGCAGCTTTTTTCGGCCCATGGTTACTATCTACATCCGTTCGGCACGATTATGAGTAATGATGCTGCGCATCATGATTTCCTAAAGCTTATAAGTCTAAACAAAGAAGATGATACTAAAAATTTTCTATCGTTTATTTTTAGAGCTGGTAAGTCGCCCCAGCCTAATCATAGCCTGCGCTTACCTGTAGAGAAGCACTTAATAATGGAGTAAACATGTTTGAGCTATTATGCATCGGATTGGTAGCAGTATTGGATAAGATATTGTGGCTGATAGATTTTGGTCCGTCTACCCATAAGTTTTTTTTGGCTCCACAGCTCGGTGACTTTCGCGTTTGGTTGGGGCGAGTTCGTGCCGTGCGTGTACACAAATTTGCCATGAAGCGTGTCCCAGCATATCGCGACTATATGTCTAAACAGCACTTCAAAGGTCCGAAGATCACTCTGCGTGGCGCTAGTTTGCGGGATGTCCCTGAAATTGATAAGGCGTCCTACATCAAGCAGTACTACCTAACCGAAAAACTAATCGACGGCCGGCTCCCAGAAACTGGAGTTATGCTGGATGAATCATCTGGCAGTAGCGGTCACCCTACCAGCTGGGCGCGCGGTTACAAAGAGCGGCGAATTGCGAGCAGGATCATCCAGGTAGCCTTCCGTCACATATTTGAAGGTCAAAATGTTATTGTGATCAATACTTTTGCCATGGGTGCTTGGTCTACAGGGTTTAATACCTCTATCAGCTTGTTGCAGATTAGTCGGGTCAAGTCGACCGGACCCGATTTAACAAAGGCAATAGATACACTACTTGAACTGGGGCCAAAGTTTGACTACGTTATTTGTGGCTACCCGCCTTTCCTCAAGCAGATTGCCGATGATCCGCGTGTGAAATGGAGTAAATACAATGTGTCGGCAATTTACGGTGGTGAAGGTATAAGTGAGCCCATGCGGCAGTCTTTACAGAAGGTATTTAAGACCGTAATTGGTTCGTACGGTGCGTCCGACCTAGAGATCAATGTCGCTCACGAAACCGACTTTACGGTGGCGTTGCGTCAAGCGCTTATTAAGGATGCGAATTTGCGCAAAGAACTTCTTAAACAAGAGCGTGGGATTATTCCTATGATATTCCAGTACAACCCATATGATTATTTGTTCGAGACCAATGACAAAGGCGAACTGCTAGTAACTATCTGCCGAACCGAAAACTTGAGTCCAAGGATTCGTTATAACATTCATGATCTTGGTCATGCCGAGAACTTTTATGCTTTCAGTAAGAAACTAGAAAGGTTGGGTCGGTATGACCTGCTCAAGCATGCTGAGTTTGATTTTGGTGTGCTGTTCTACTATGGCCGGAGTGATCTTTCGGTGGACTACTATGGAGGTGTGGTTGGCCCAGAAGAGATCCGGCAGATTATAAATGCGAACGATGATTACAAAAAGAAAGTCGCTAACTTTCGGCTTATTAGCTACGAAGACAAAAATCACCAGAAACATTTGCTTTTTGCTCTCGAAGCCGCCGAAGGCATCAAAATTAGCGCTAGCGAGAAACAGAAATTGCTCAATATCATAATTGATCAGTTATTTGAGCTAAATCTAGATTTTAAGGCAGGTTATAACATGGCCAAATTCAAACCCGAAATTCGAGTATACGCTACAGGGGAAGGAATATTTGACGTGGCTCACCAGAAGGTTAAAAACGACTACGTATGGAACATTGACTACGATCGTGCTAAGGCTGAAGGCGTCGTATAGTTCTATGTTTTTTAAAATTACACCTGCAGCAGTGTTTGCTTAGAGTCGACTCCTGACTTAATGGCGGAGAGAGCGGGATTCGAACCCGCGGTACGGTTGCCCGCACACACGCTTTCCAAGCGTGCTCCTTCAGCCACTCGGACACCTCTCCTCTTCTAAAAAATCGATAACTTTCTAAATATCGACTATATTTAGCCAAAGGAATTATAGCGAACTACATCTTTTTGTCGAATTATTACAAGCCGATAATATTACTACATTACTTGCTTGCGACTTTAGCAAACATCAGCGTAAAATAGTTTTATAAATGCCAATCATCAGCCTAAAAGACGTCAGTAAACTGTACGGCTTCGGCGACGCAACTACCGTTGCGCTCGACGAGGTCACTTTAGAGATTGATGCAGGTGAGTTCGTGGCTGTTATGGGGCCGAGTGGCTCAGGTAAGTCTACGCTCATGAATATAATTGGCCTGTTGGACCGGCCGACACATGGGCAGTACAGTTTGAGCGGAAGATCGGTATCTAAGCTACGGGCTAACCGACGTGCTAGGGCCAGGCGAGATAAGATCGGTTTTGTTTTTCAATCTTCTAACCTACTACCCAGACTGAATGTGCTAGATAACGTTGCCTTGCCATTGGCCTACAAGGGAGTATTACAAGCAAGGCGTAATAGGCGGGCATTGG
>CAYXYR010000005.1:0-17583 GCA_964469435.1 uncultured Candidatus Saccharibacteria bacterium
GGTTTTCTCCATGTCGCACCACTGTAACAAGCTGCGTTTAATCGAGCAAGTATAAGCATATTGAGATCAGTTATAATGTATCTATAATCATAACCAATATATAAGGGGGAAGTGGGCATGAAAAGACGCGGTCAAGATGGATCACACGTTTTAGCCTTAGGCCTAGCTATTTTGGTGGTCGGAATCGTTGGGTTAGTTGGATGGCGTGTTTTGGGTAATAAAACAAAACCTAATAGTAACCAGAGTTTGTCGGCAGGTTCAAAACAAAATCAAACGTCCCAGGATAGTCCCGAGCAGAATGAGTTGATCTGGCAACAAACAGCCGATGGCTGGCAATCGACCAAAACACCACCAGCTTGCCCCAATCCGCTTACGATGCAAATACCAGTAGACATATCTACTGTGACTTCTATTTTGTATCCTGGACAGATTCGTGGCGGTAACTACAAACCTCATGGGGGTTTTCGGTTCGACAAAACCAGTAACGACAAAATAACGGTCAAGGCACCTATAGACGCATTCTTGGTGCGTGGCGGGCGTTACCTGGCCGAGGGCGAAGTGCAATACACGTTCGATGCCATGAATAACTGTGGTGTCATGTATAGGGTTGGACACCTGCGAGTCCTACCGGCTAATTTGCAGAAAATAGCCGATACTTGGCCCGAAGCCCGCGAAGGTGACTCACGTACGCAACAGATTATGCCAGCGGTATTGATTAAAAGAGGTGAAACACTGGCTACGACCGTAGGCATAGTCAAAGACAAAAATGCCTTCTTTGACTGGGGCGTATACGACTATCGTAAAACTAACGATGCATCCAAGAGCGCGACGTATCAACAGCAACACACTCAAGATAAGGAGTTGGCCTGGCATGCGTTATGCTGGTTCGACTTGCTGGGCAGTAAAGACTCAGCAACTGTTAAGAGCTTACCGGCGGGCGACTCTACTAGCGGCAAAAATAGCGACTACTGCAAATAGTCGTTGTGGTTAATACGTTTGTGCTCTCCAGCGCTTGTGCTTAAATTAGGATATGAAACAAGCATCACGATTTACATCGTGGTTGCTTATCGGCCTGCTGGTGGGACAGCTCGGTATGGTAGCCACACCAAAAAAGGTTCACGCCGATACTAACTTAATCGCTAATCCGTCGCTGGAACTTGCCAACGCGGCCAGTACTGCTCCGCAAGGTTGGCAGACAGATCAGTGGGGCAATAATACTGCTAGTCTGGCATATGTTAACGACGGATATAACTCAAGCCGCAGTGTAAGGGTTAGCATGAGTAACTTTACTAGCGGTGACGCTAAGTGGTTCTTTGACCCTGTAGTTGTTAGCGCCAGTACTTCGTATACGTTTAGTGAATACTACAAATCTAGCCTTACTACACACATTGTGGCGATGAGTTATGACGTTAACAATAAAGTAAGCTATTACGATGTTGATGTGGCTGTCCCAGCTTCGTCAGCATGGAAGAGCTATAACAAAACTTTTAAGACCAAGGCCAGTAGCAAGAAGATTACGCTACTACATTTAGTGGAAGGCAATGGCTGGCTGCAAACAGATACAGTAAGTTTGAGCAGCGGGGCAACCCCTGTCCCTGTGCCCACTCCAACTCCTACTCCGACGCCCGTGCCAACACCTGATTCATCTAATCCAGTAGCAAACCCATCGGTCGAGACAGCCAATGGCAGTGTGCCGGTAGGTTGGAGTACTAGTAGCTGGGGCACTAACAGCCCAACCTATCAATATGTAAACGGCGATGGACACGCTGGTTCTCGCAGCGTAAAGGTGGCTATGGGAAGCTATACTGATGGCGATGCCAAATGGATGCCAAACCCCGTGGCCCTAACGGCTGGTAAAGATTACCGTTTTACGGCTTGGTACAAAACCAACACCGTCCCGCATGTGGTAGCCAACTACATCAAGTCTGATGGGGCAGAAGACTTCTTTGGCCTTCCAGATCCGCAGCCCGCAGCCAATGCTAGCACAACCTGGCAGCAATATAGCGACACATTCAATGTGCCTACTGGCACAAAATCTGTTAGTTTATTCTTTTTTCTTAGTAATAGTGGTTGGGTGCAGACCGACGACTACAGTATTTCGCCCTATGTCTATACTGGTTTCAATCGTCCGTTAGTAACACTGACGTTCGATGATGGTTTTGAAGAAAACATCACAAACGCTTTACCGGTTCTTAATCAGTATGGATTTAAGAGCACTCAATGTTATGCCACACAATATATAGAGGGCTTGGCAGATCAGGTTGCTAACGTTAAGAAATTCTCTGAAGCCGGACATGAAGTCTGCGCCCATAGTGTGACTCATCCGTGGTTCACGCAACTTACTACTACCCAGATGGACTACGAATTACAGCATAGCCGAGATTTTTTGCATAGTATAACCGGGCAGCAAGTTACGGATTTTGCTAGCCCTTACGGTGATTACAATTCAGTAGTAAATAACGAAATAGCTAAGTACTTTACTTCGCACCGCACAACTGATGAGGGCTATAATAGCAAAGACAATTACAACCCCTACCGTTTGCGCGTGCAGAACATGTCACCAACGACTACCCTGGCACAGTTCCAGGCTTGGGTGAATAAAGCTAAGGCAGATCGCACTTGGCTGATATTGGTTTACCATAAAATCGACACCGTTAATCTAGATGCGTTCGATACAAAGACACCAGACTTTAAGGCACAAATGGCATGGTTGGCGGGCAGTGGTGTTACTGTCAAAACTTGGCGTGACGCTCGGGCTGAAATCGGCCTGCAACTTTGAGACTATAGTGCTGGTGGTTTGATGAAACCAGTTATGAGGTGAACTACACCGTTACT
Source organism: uncultured Candidatus Saccharibacteria bacterium (assembly GCA_964469435.1). Lineage (GTDB taxonomy): Bacteria > Patescibacteriota > Saccharimonadia > Saccharimonadales > AWTP1-31 > CAYUBG01. Next base: position 2,836 of record CAYXYR010000005.1, read on the forward strand.
GCTAAAGAAGTCGTATATGGCCATGTCGACGCCGTTAACCTTACCATGATAGTCAGGACTCCAGACGACTGGGCCGTTTAAGGTGTTTAATGTGATATTTACTTTACTAGAGCTAAACTGGCTACTCCATGTATAACAGCCGGTCACGATGTGCCAGCCAATAACAGACTTCATGTTAGCGGGGCTGGCGTTCATGTAGTCAGCTTGGGCTTTGGTAAGGTTGCCGAATACGTAATCATTGGGAGCGATCACGGTAACTTTTGCAGAATTTACGGCACTAGTTAGGTCGGCAAATTCGATAGCATCATGCATCTTTTTGGTTGAGCTATATGAGTTAGCGTTGAGTAAGGCCATGTTGTTATCGTCAGTTGATTGGCCGCAATTAGTACTTGCCGGAGTGGTTGTTGGAGTAGGCGTGGTTGGTGCGGTGGAAGTTGGAGTAGTCTTTTTTGCAGTCGCCGCGGCGGTTGGTGTGGGTTTTGCCGAGGCTGGCTCTAGCTTGTCGACCTTTTGCTGAGAGGTTGATGGTATTTTTATGGTGCTAGTGTTGTTGGCAGATGAGTTTAGCGACTTGTTACTCTTGCTGCGAGCGTTCATAACATAAAAGCCTATGCCGCCAATAAGTCCGATAATAACTAATATTAATAAGCCTTCGACGACAGCGAATCCAGTTTGTTTTGTTTGTTTCATGTTTTTCCTTATGTTATTTCTAAGAAGAGTATAACTCTTTTGCTTATCAGCACAAGTTGACTGAATGCTGTTATAGTAATTATATAAGTTAACAAGAGGGTAGTCATGGTGATAGTTCTAATCGTTCTAGTAGTAGTTATTCTGATAGGCGCTGGCTTTGGTGTTATGCGACAACGCAAACAAACAGGCAAGGCGATATCCTCGGCTGCGCAACCGCCAGCACCGGCTGGTACTGTTCAGCCCGCACCAGTTGCAACCCAAGCCCCAGGTTTGCAGGCAGCTACTCCTACAGCTTCGCAAACAGCGGCAGCTCCAGCCCAAACAGAAAGCCCTGCTGCCGATGCGACTGCGACTCCAACACAGCCAACCCCTCCCAATAGCCCAACATCTTCAGCGGGCTAAAAACAAAATTGGTAACACTTTACACGTTAAGCTTTAAATATTATATTGTTTATTATGCCTAAAAATTATGCGTTCGAAGCTAAGAATGTAAAGAAATATTACGACGGGGGTAATGTAAAAGCCCTAGACGGAGTCACTCTAAAAGCCGAAGAAGGTAAGGTCTTTGGTCTACTAGGCCCAAATGGTGCCGGCAAAACTACTCTGGTGCGCATGCTTAGTACATTGCTTATGCCAACCGACGGCTCTGTAAAAGTTCATGGTATAGATGTAAGTACAGAGCCACAAAAGGTCCGCGAGATCATTGGACTAGCAGGTCAATATGCTGCCGTGGACGAGTTTTTGACCGGCCGCGAGAATATTGTCATGGCTGGGCGACTGTACCATTTGTCCAAAAAAGAAGCTGATGATCGTGCTCAGAAAATATTGGAACGTTTGCAGCTCACCGAGGCTGCCGACCGGCCGGTAAAAACATACTCTGGCGGTATGCGTCGCCGACTGGACCTAGGAGCTAGTTTGGTAGGAAGGCCCAAAATTTTGTTTTTAGACGAGCCTACTACAGGACTTGATCCCCGAACGCGGCTAGACTTATGGAACATTATTCGAGACTTAGTCGCCGATGGCACCAGCATATTACTAACAACTCAATATCTAGAAGAAGCCGACGAGCTAGCTGATCATATAGCTGTGATTGATCGCGGAAAAGTTATCGCCGAAGGCACGAGTGACCAACTAAAAAGCCGCTTGGGTGGTGACGTTGTTGAGTTTGCCCTGTCTAGCAAAGAAGACACTGTAAAGGCTCTGGCCGCAGTCAAGAAACTTGCCAAAAAAACACCAACCGTTGATGAAGATGGTGTGACCGTTACCGTTCCGGTTAAGGATGGGTCAAAGAGTTTGTTAAAAGTTGTAGAAGCCCTGAACGGCGTTAAGGTAGCGCCAGTTAGCTTGTCGTTACATCGACCATCTCTAGATGACGTGTTCTTGGCGTTGACTGGCAAAAAGACTGAAGCCGAAGAACCGGCTCAAAGTCAGAAAAGAGGCCGAAGATGAGCTTTGTAACAACAATGCGTTTTCAGGTAAGCGATACCTGGCAGATAACCAAAAGAAACCTGTTCCGATATATACGCTTACCACAACTAGTGTTCTTTAGTTCGATTCAGCCTATCATGTTTTTGACACTGTTTAACTTTGTGTTTGGCGGAGCGATCGGTCCGGCTGCCGCTGTACCTGGCGGTAAATACATAAACTTTTTATTGCCGGGTATCTTGGCCCAGACTATGCTTTTTGGTGGTCTGCAAACAGGTATTGGCTTGGCCGAAGACATGGGCAAAGGAATTATCGATCGGTTTCGAAGCTTACCAATGAGCCGCGGTGCAGTTATGGCTGGACGTACTTTGTCCGACATGGTGCGTAACATCACCGTAGCCATAATTATGTTGACAGTGGGTACTTTACTAGGATTTAGGTTTCAGAATGGTATTGGTAATGCGCTAGGCATGATAGGTATTTTGCTGCTGTTTAGTTTCGCTTTTTCTTGGGTTGCGGCTTACTTGGGCATGTCGGTAGGAGATGCCGAAACCGCACAGTTGGCTAGCTTTGTAATGGTGTTTCCGTTGACTTTTGCTAGCGCTGCCTTTGTGCCGATTCAGACTATGCCGGATTGGCTACAGGCCTTTGCTCGCAATCAGCCGGTGACTCATTTGGTATTAGCAGCGCGCGAACTTGCTTTGGGGCTACCTAGTCATGGAGCCATTTGGAAGAGTGCGGCTTGGTCACTTGGAATACTGGTGGTGTTTGTGCCTCTTGCAATTGTGCGCTACCGCTCCCGTGCCAAATAAGACATGCCCTCTTTGACAGGTCTCTAAATAGTTCTTATGCTTGACCTATGAAGCGGCAAAACCAATTGCAAAGATTGTTGAAATCTATGAATAATCATGCCCGCTTGCTTATTTTGGTAATGGCACTTGGCTTAAGCAGTGTTATAGCATTAGTCCTTACGCATGCGGCTGTTTCGACAATTGCCTTGCAGGCAGAAACCGGAACTCTAAATACTAGAGTACAAAAGATCGTGGGCAACAGTTCGGCAAGTGGCGGAAGTTTTGTAAAGTTTACGACTGCAAGTCCTTCGGGTGGTATGGGTGTAAATTGTGCCGGTCCTAATAGTGAAGTAGTCAGCAAACAACAATTGTTATGCGATACGCATGCGCCAAACGAAACACCCTTTCCATACACCAACAATGGTTGGACTCAAAAGGCTGGACCGTGGCTAACTTATGCGAATACTGGCGTTGCTCATCAGCAACCTGGGCCAATTGATGTTCACGAAGATGGCTGGTGGCCGGTCGCTATTCATACCTGGCTTGAGCTAACTACGACCGAAGGTTCTGCACCAGTTAAAGCTCAGGTAGAGATCAAAGACAACAGTATAGCCACACTTTATCATTACAAATCACAAAATAAATGGATTTCCAAAACGGGTAACGGTGATTGGGGGGTTGTAACAGATTGGCGTTATAGCCCAACCTATAACTTGCCACATATTTATGGCCCATCTGGCGGAAGGCTCTACGGTTATGGTGTTGGCGGTTCGGGCGCGGACATATTTGGCGGCCCATCTCAAGATCCAACAGTTGCTTATCATCCTTCTGGTAACCCCAATGGTTATGATGGTAGGTGGCGCAATCACTCCTCTACTTGGTTCCCGACAACTGATTTAAATATGCCTGATATTGACGCGATTGCATGGTACATAACGGCTCGAGTAGTCCCCGCTAGTGGGGGCAGTCAAACAGATGTTGATAACTCGCGTTACTGGCTACAGCCGGGTGTCGATAGGTGCCCTACAAGCGATGGACAAACCCCGTGCCCGGCGTACATTGGCAGAGGCCGTCTGCTGTCGGGGCAATGGCAAACTCTAACAGGCCATACTATGAGTGATGCAATGCTAAATGACCCAAACTATTCACTGGTAGGAATGATCCCAGGCTACAGCGGCAATTAAGCCTAAATGGTTACAGAACGGGGCTAATTTCTGTTATGCTTAGCAATGGATAATTATATGTCAGACACGACAAATCAAAACGAAAAAACCAGCAACATCGAGTCCATGATGGGGCCTACCACAGAAGATTCGCCGCCGGTTAGCGTGCCCAACGAGTCTGCTCCCGATAAGCCAGAAACCGGCGATATTATCGAGCCCGCATCTGCCAAACCACATGCTGATGACGAAAAGATCGAACTTGAAGACAGGTCAGATACCGAGCTAGATGATAATGCCAATGACGATATAGCCGAAGACCAACCAGAACCACCTAAAAACTTTCGGCAAAAAGTAGCACTTGCCATTAGTGCCTGGTGGCATAATAGACGACTCCGTAACGCTAGCATTGCGGCAGTTGTGGTTATTTTAGGGCTGCTAATTGCAATACCGCCCACACGATATTTTATGCTCAACCATGTGGGTGTTCGTGCTAGCGCCAGCATCACTATAACCGATCAAAGTACCAGCCAACCGCTCAAAAATGTTCAGGTGAAATTGGCCAATCAAATCGGTACAACAGATACTGATGGCAAGGTCACGCTTAAGTATTTGGTTTTGGGCCAAACCAAGCTATCCATAACCAAAAGGGCATTTGCCGAGCAAACCAAAACTATAACAGTAGGCTGGGGTAGTAATCCTTTGGGTGGGGTAGAGCTCAAGCCTGTCGGAACTCAATATAGTTTTGTGCTTAGTGATTGGCTTTCCGGCAAGCCAATAGAGAAGGCCCAGGCAAACAGCGGTGAGTTCGACGCTGTATCTGATAAAGATGGTAAATTAGTGCTTACCGTTGATGCAGGTAGGGATGATGTGCTAAACGCCAAAATACAGGCCGAACATTACCGAACCGAGACTGTAGAGCTGAATCCTGGCCGCAAAGACGACCAGAAATTGGCAATGGTATCTGATCGTAAGCAACCTTTTATAAGCAAGCGCAGTGGTAAATATGATCTTTTCAAAATTGATGTCGATGGTAAAAACGAAGAGTTGGTGCTAAAAGGCACTGGCTACGAACAGCCATCTATTGGGCTAGTGCCTCATCCTACAAACGAAGTAGCAGCGCTGGTGTCCACTAGAGAAAACGTGCGCAACAAGGACGGGTTTTTGCTCAGCACTCTAACGGTTGTGGATTTGTCGGATAACTCTACTAACACCATCGCTCAATCGGAGCGCTTACAGATGCTGGGTTGGAGTGGTAGCCGTTTGGTTTTTGCTCAAGTTATCGCCGGGGCTAGCGGGGGCAATCCTAAGCGACAAAGGTTATTTGCTTATGATTACAAGACACAGGACAAAAAAGAATTAGCTAGCAGCAATTCTTTTAACGATCTTGTAATGATTGGCAACGATGTTTACTATGCTCCGTCCACAGCTTTTATACCTGGGGCAACCGGTGGTCTGATCAAGATTCGGGTTGATGGCTCTAACCAGCAAAATGTGCTTAATAAGGAGATCTGGAATATCTTCCGGACTGACTATTCGCGGCTCGATCTATCGGTTGGCCAAGACTGGTATGGCTATACGATTGGCGACAATAAGGCCTCTAAGCAATCTAATCCTCCGGCCAACATGCAGAATAGGAGCTATACCGATAGCTCTTACGGTAAGCAGAGTTTGTGGGTGGAAGAACGCGACGGGAAGGGCACACTTCTGCTTTACGATGTCACCAATAAAAGTGATAAAGTTCTAAAAAGCCAAAGTGGCCTAAGCGGGCCGGTGCGTTGGTTGGATGGACATACACTGGTGTATCGTATTCACAATACCAACGAAATAGCTGACTATGTTCTAAACATCGAAGGCGGCGAAGCCAAGAAGATTCGTGACGTTACTCATACCGAGGGTGTAGACCGCTGGTACTATTATTAGCCAGGGGAATACCCTTACTGGGCTTCTCATCGATCCAGGCAGTCGGATACTTCACTTCGGCTGTCTGTTATTGCTAGCTTATCTTAGACTTTTATTGCCTGAGGTACAGTAGGAAACTGACGCTGCCTACTCTTCCCGAAGATTAGTGCTTATGGTAACTTAAGTACATGACCGAATACCGTGACCCGTTTGATATTTCTGTGGCCAGCAAGGCCAATCAAAAGAAGGATCACAGCAAAAAGGCACCCAAAACAAAGGCCGTAGTGCGGCGCGTAGGAATTGGCCCACTACTACATTCGCGTTTCACAAAGTTTCTTACTAGTGTTGGATTAATTATATTAGCTGGGCTATTAGGCTATCTGCTGACTTTTTTGTACCTATCTAAATATCAGTAGGTCTATTGCTGCCATCGCGTTCGCGGTATGATTAAAGCATATGGTTGATCTTACGACAGATTCATCTGGCCGGCCATTGCCAGTACAACAATCACTTCCGCCTACAAAAATGCGGAATTTTGGCAGTGGTGACTTTCAGAAAACTGGGGACATAGGAGCAATATTCGAGACTCTATTTTTGATTGTTGCTACCGGGGTATGTGCGTTTATTGTGTATTGGGCGTTGGCAATATTTTTGGCCGAAAAAACCCACTAAAGGAGGCATGATGACCAAAAAATCCAATAAATCTAAACCATGGTTTATAAAAGTTAGGGGTAGCTACTTGCCAATTAGTTGGCAGGGCTGGTTAACCTATATACCTTATGTATATTTTTTGATAATTACTTTTATGGCGGTAGATCGTCGTTCGCACTCGGTTAGCGATACATTGATTGGGATTGTGCCCTATTGGGTTAGCGCCGCGGTGATAATGACTTGGGTAGGTAAACAGCGGTCTTAAGCACGACGGCTACCTATAGGGTAGCGCCCTGTGTGGTGCCGTGTTTAGTGCTTGTGTCGTAAGCTTGATTGGTAGCGTTGAGTGAATCGATTTCCCTACGGGCAATGCTCGAGACTAATCCAGATAAGTCGGCACAATTCGTTGGCGGGATGGCCTTTAGGCTACTATACAAGCTTTGAGCATGGGAACGATCTATGTCCAAATGCCCATTTTCGTGTATTACAAGGTTGTTAATAAACCGATCCCAATTTGCTTGCAGGTTTGATTGGCCAAGATGATTTATCTGAGGTAAAACCTGTGAAGTACTTAGACCTACGCTGACAGCTTCGATAGTGCATAGCTGGTCGTCAGCTTGCACATAGCTATAGTTCCAGCTAAGCCGGTATTCTGTACTCGCTGCAAAATGCTCACCACCTTCTATTACCGGCGAGCATCTAAAGATCGTGGCGTTAACATCTTGAGTATTAGCGCCCAATACTGTGTAGTTAGAAATTGTGTTTGGTTCAATGTTCAGGCCTGGGTTTTTGGGCGATACAGCTATTGGCTGCAAAATCGTTGGAGTGTATGCCTGGCAAGGCGTAGAGATAGCTGTCTTGTTTGTGACTGTTCTAGCGCCGCTAGATTTAGTATTCGACTGTGCCGCTGGGCCGTCTAGTGGTTGATTGAGTGCTGATTTTGTAAAGGGAGATGGCAGAATTACGGGGTTAATAACTTGTACTTGACTTTGTCTGTACGCATACTCTCTACAAGCAACACCAGCAAAGCCAATAAAACTGGCAAGTATAATGACCGTAATAATTTTGCTAAATATACGCACTGTAATTCCCGTATCCAAATAAACACACAAAATTCAGGAAGACGCATATAATACCACAAAATGTAAAAAGAATCAATACAAATAACAAAGGTGAAGTAGTTATTCTAAGCAACTGGCTTATGTATTTGCGGTTGGTACTATCCTATACTCGTGTGATACAATTTTTGTATAAGCATAAAAGGTAAGGTTAATGAAAAAGATTCGATTATTTATGGGGTTAGTAATGGCTGCGCCAATATTGGCAATTGGGCCAATGGCAATTGCCGCTACAAATACTCCAGCTACGTCTGGAAGTTCAAATAGCTCCACAAACGGTGCTTCAAATACGACAACAAGTACAAGTAAAGACGATAGTAGCGACGATCCAGAAAAAGCAATAGAAAAACTTGTCGAAGCCGAAAAATCCAAGCAACCCCAGGCTGACCGACTCAAGGCCCGGATTGCTAAACTCAACCTTAAGCTTACCGCTGCAGAGTCTGCCAAGCTAAAAACTAAGTGTGTGGCGGCACAGGGTCTAGTAAAGGTTCTTGAAATCAAAGTAAACTCAGGGATCACTTCTCGCAGTAAGGCTTATGACGAACTATTGAGTCATCTAGATAAGCTAATCGCCAAACTCAAAGCAGCTAATGTATCGACCAGCGAGCTAGAAACAGAGCGAACCGCCCTCAAGACTAAAATCGATAACTTCAAAAAAGATCTGACAACTTACAAGGTTGCTTTGGCCGATGTGCAAGCAACTGGCTGTTTGGTAGACCCAACTGGTTTTAAGGCGGTTTTAGAAGATGCTCGGACTAGCCGCAAGGCAGTCGCAGACGATGCTGCTGCCATCCGAAGCTACGTTAATGACACAATAAAGACCACGCTAAAGAACATCAAATCTGATCTTGAAAAGAACTCAACTAAGGCCGACACATCTAAGACGACAACCGACACAAAGACTAACACTACTTCGGGAGGTGCCCAGTAATGGATGACGTAAAACGACCAAATGGTACTAATCTAGCGCCCGATGCGACCCCGTCAACCACGAGTGATGATTCTGGTTCTGCGGCAACAGCAAGCAAGCCAATAACCATTACTGATGGTTCTGAATCACCAGCGCCTGTTACCGAACCCAAGCCAACAGACGAAACCCCCGAAATTGCCGAAGCCGAAGCTGCTGTAGTTGCAGCTGAAGAGGCGGTAAAACCGGCCGTTACGGTTGCCCAACCTGAACCGGCTACAACACCCGAAAATACATCTTCTAATCCACTAGATGCAATTAAACAGGCCGATCCAGGCAATAGCTCATATAGCAGCTCAGAAACTCCCGCTCAAAAGGGCGCAGGGCTTGATCTGTCATCACTAAGCGAAGAAGATGCCAAGGATCTGGGAGTGCCAGTCCCGGCTCATCAAGAAGCTCCAACAGATTTAAATGCGGCAAATATGAGCATGGCAAAGCCGCCCAAAAAGGGTAGTAAGGCAGTTGTGATTGTCGTGGCATTACTGGTAGCTTTGGCGCTAATTGCTGGGGCAGGCTATGCTTATTATTCGACTAGTAAGAAAAACAAGAAGTCTAGCAACTCTACGCCTGCCGTAACTCAGCCGACCAGCCAATCAGCCACCGAAGTTAAGGCGGCCGATATCGACAGCACTGTTACATCGCTTGACGCAAGTTTAAAGAAAGTCGATGACACCAAAGAATTCACTGCCAACGATCTAAGCGACGCTACGTTAGGCATACAGTAGCATTTTATAAAAACCCAGATTTATGTTAAGGTAACCGCATGTTTCCAGAGACAGGACCGGTTGTTTTTTCCTGAGCACTTTGGATTTTGCGAAGGTGTTAAAGCTGCCGATGATTTATTGGCAGACATTGCACGAGTTGCACATGACTCGGGCATTCCAAAGGTATATGGTCTGCACGAAATTGTTCATAACAAAACAGTTACCGACAAGCATCGAGCTAATGGCGTAGAATTTGTTAATTCTATTGATGATATACCAGGTAATAGTGTTGTCGTAACTAGTGCACATGGTGTTGGTCCAGACACAGTTTTTGCCTTAGAGCAAAAAGGTGCAACTGTTTTTGATGCGGCATGTCCTCTGGTGTTGCATACGCATCGTGCAGCAGAAACAGCACGTCGTTATGGCGAAAAAGTATTGTACGTATGCCATGGTAAGCCTGGTGAAGTAGAAACACTACATGATGAAGTGTTAGGAATGGTAGGACATCTTGACTATAAGTATGGTCAGGAGGGTTTGGTTTATGATCCTGTGGATAGGCACTACTTAGAACTAGGCGAAGAGCCTACCGACGAAATAATGAGTGTTGATGCAAAATACCGAATCGCCACCCAAACAACCTTACTTGCCGAAGCCTGCTTACGCTACGTCGATGTTATTACTGAATTTATTTCTGAAAGGCAGCCTGATGCTAAGGTTGAGTTCTCACAACGTGGATATGTTTGTCGCGCAGTTGCCGATCGACAACAAGGTGTTGAGCAACTTATACAGCTAAAGCCACGCAGAGTCGTGGTGGTCACAGACCCAAATTCAAAGAATGGAGCGGGATATGTTGATTTGGCAAGAGACTTGGCTCCAAATGGTGTTTCTGTGCACGCAGTAGCGACTATCGAGGAGGCAAAAGAACTTGGTATTATTGATGAGCTGACCGGAATAACTGCCAGCGCTTCAACACCGGACGAAGTAACGCTTGGCGTTGCGCAAGAGCTTGGTTTGCACAATGCCCCTGTTATCCAAAGACCTACGTTCAATCTGCGCCATGCTAGACCGGGTATTATAGAGTCGATGATAGAAAAACATATAGAAAGGATTAAAGCCCAATGACCGACCCCAACAAAGATCTAATAGTTTATGTAAATGATGACGGCACGCCAACCGGCGAAGTAGCGCCAAAATTAGAAGCACATACATCTAAAACTAGATTACATTCGGCATTCTCGTGCTACATATTTAACGACCAAGGCCAGCTACTTGTAACTCAACGAGCTTTAAGTAAAAAAGTGTGGCCAGGTGTTTGGACTAATTCAGTCTGTGGCCATCCAGCACCGGAAGAAAGTCGTGAAGATGCAGTTGTTAGACGTACAAGCTATGAGTTAGGTGCAAAAATTAAAGACCTCACTATGCTGCTACCTACATATTCTTACACCACTCCGCCATTTAACGGGATTATAGAAAACGAATTTTGCCCGGTTTACGCAGCGCATATCACAAGCGGTCCTGATATTAATCCAGAAGAAGTAGAGGCGTATGAATGGATGGATTGGGACGATTTTGTAGCCCAGGCTCAAGGTGATTTGCAAGACAAATGGAGCTACTGGTGCAAAGACCAGCTCAAGCAGCTCAAGAAGGTTGCAGAACTGGTAAAATTTTTGAAAAAGTTACGGTAACCTCAATGGTATTGTTTGTTGGTGTTAGTATATAAGCAATATGGCAGCAATTTTTGATGATCTGACAGACAGCAATCTGGTGGCATTGTTACAGCGTGGATCTATAGGAATATTACCAACAGATACAGTTTACGGCTTAGTTTGCATAGCGGACCAGCCGGCTGCTGTCGAACGCCTGTATGAATTAAAGCATCGTGAGCAAAAACCGGGTACTATTGTGGCTGCCAGTGTCGACCAGTTAGTAAAATTGGGCTTTAAACGACGATACTTAAGGGCTGTAGAGCAGTTATGGCCTGGGCCAGTTAGTATCGAGCAACCAAATAGTAACCCGGATCTACGCTACCTTACCCAAGATACTGGAAGGCAGGCGGTTAGGGTGGTTGCTAATAAAAAGCTGATTGATTTAATGCATGAGACTGGACCACTACTTACCAGTAGCGCTAACAAACCTGGCGCTAAGCCAGCAGATACAATAGAAGAAGCGATGGCGTATTTTGGTAATACGGTGGACTTCTATGTGGATGGGGGTAACCTGGCCAATCAAAAGCCCTCCACGCTTATTCGGGTAGTTGACGATGTAGTTGAGGTTCTCCGCAAAGGAGCTGTTAAAATATAATCATGACATTCGACGAATACCAAAAACAGGCCTTGACTACAGCCTACACAAGCGAAAAAAACAAAGATCTCATGAGCCAAACAATCTGGGCTATGGGTGTTGCTGGCGAAGCTGGCGAGGTAGTCGAAAAATGGAAAAAGATTGTTGCTTACAAAGATGGCGTGGTAAGCCAAGAAGACAAGGATGAACTGGCCAAAGAGCTGGGCGATGTGGTCTGGTACATTGCGGTTATGGCCGATAGCCTAGGGTTATCTTTTGATGAAATCATGCAGCGTAATGTGGACAAGCTAAAATCACGCAAAGCTCGCGGTGTTATTAAGGGGCAAGGGGACAATCGATGAAAAAAGCCAAAAAACAACTACTTGTAGTGGACGACGACAACTTAGTGCGTAAAACACTGGCCGACATGCTTGGTAACAGTGACACCGAAGTCACCCAAGCGAGTAATGGCCAAGAGGCGCTCGAGTTGGCCACCAAAGATAAGTTCGACCTGATTGTGACTGATGTACATATGCCGGTAATGGACGGCATGGAATTTATCCGACAATTTAGACTGACTGAACATGGCAAAACAACCCCGGTTATTATTATGACTGCCGATGGTAGCGGAGCAATGCTTAACAAAGCCTTAGTAGAGGGCGTGAGCGTTTATTTATCGAAAAGTAGCCAAGAAGCCGAAGAAATTGTGCAACAGATCCGTTTGGCTATGGGCCTAAAACAATAGTTAAGATTTATCTGGTAAAGAAATATAAACCGTTGTACCAATATCTAGTTGGCTTTCGATCCATAGCTTGCCGCCGTGCTGCTCGATTATCAAACGGGTGATCCACAAGCCTAAGCCTGTGCCATAGCTCTGTACTTTGGCGGCGTTAGCCGCTCTATAGTAGCCATTAAGTACTTTATCGATATCTTCTTTGGCAATACCAATACCGGCATCGGCAATACTAATGATATGTTTACCAGTTTCGTTTTGGTAGTCTATGGTAATTTGTGAGGTATCGGGGCTGTATTTTATTGCGTTACTGACTACATTGACTAGGGCACGTTTGAGCGCGCCAGGGTCGCCGAATGTCATGGCTTTAGTAGGCCAGGTTTTGGTTAGGTGAAGGGTGATGTTTTTTTCTTGAGCGGCTAGTTTGAGCGCTGTGCGCAGGTCTCCTACGAGCGTTACTAGGTTGAGGGGTACGCGCTGTAGTTTTTTGGCTTGGCCACGTTCGAATATAGATAGGTCTAGAATTTCGTTAATTGTAGTTAGTGACGATTCTGTGCTGGAATACATATCACGTAGGGTTTCCTGCTGGCTAGAGTCAAGATTCTTAGGCTTTTTGAGCATATTTTGGATTGCCCACAACATACCATTAAGCGGCGAGCGTAATTCGTGCGATGCAATCGATACAAAGCTCTTCTTCATGGTTTCGACATAATGCTCTCGATTACGAAGCCTGCGCTCTCGTATGAGTAGAGATAGGGGCAGCAGAACCATGAGCAGAGGTATTATGGCGTAAAGAGCGATTTGCCAGTAGTGTGATGCGGCAGCGCTATCTATGCCAACAACCGCAATTACCTTGCCATTGTCATCAAGGATAGGAGCCAAGGCCGATAGCCAGTTGCCCCAGCGGTCTTTATAAGGGCCCTCTACAAATGCGGCGCCGTTATCGAACGATTTACTAAAAGCCTGTGAGGCTTCGCTGTATATCTCGCCGGGTGGCGAATAGTCCTTGCTATCAGGTGATTCTGAGTCGACATAAAAGAAAACCTGGCCATTATTCTTGCCGGTTAGGTATACGAATCGTACGTCATTGTTGGCCTGGCGAATGTCAGCCAATTTTTTCTTGAGGTTAGCATAGGCTAGTGAGTTGGCATCGGTAGAGTCACCCTTTAGCTGATATATTTGGTCTGATGGTAGCGCATAAGACACTGTTCTTGCACGTTTGAGCAAAGAATCACGAGCCTGGTTATTTACGCGCAATCCAGCAAATATCGATCCAGAAACACCTATAAAAATTAAAACAAACATAACAAGTAGCTCGTAATTTTGTGACTTTTCGACGAGGCTTCTAAATCTAGAACGGGGAATCATTACTTCACTATAGCATAAGCAATTTAGATGGGTTTATTGGGTAGTTACCTATTAATCTTGGAAGTTTTTGCGTAGCCATTCATCCAGGCTGTCGCCGCCTCCACCCGCCATGCCAACAACCAAATCACCATTATTTAGATGCTGCTGGATAGTTTGCTTTAGGCTATCATTCCGTTCCATGGGCGTGGCTAAGCTGGGGTCAGATAAATGATTAATGAGTTCGGCCGGCGTAAGGACTGCCTGATTTGGGTCTTCGCGGGCTAAGTAGCTAGGTATCCAGTACACATGAGCGGCACCATCAAAGCAGTCTTTGTAATCATCTTTCATATAATGCTGCCGACGATTAGTCAGCGGTTCGTAAACCACAATAACCTTTTGGTTGTTCTCGCTGGCCATCTCTAAGGCTGCGCTTAGGCCACCGCGAATTTTCTCGGGAGTGTGGGCATAGTCACTATATAGGTTAGGGACTATTTGCTCCATGCGGCGCTGTAAGCCTGGAAATTGATTCATATGATTCATTAGTTCTGGTATGGGTTTTTTGGTTAGCTCGTGTACGGCCTGGATTACTAGCCAAGCGTCTAGGCGATTATATTGCCCCAAAAGTTTGATTTTACTGATTTCTGGATGATCCGATTCCAGAACTGTTAGTTTGCTGGTGCCAGATAGGCCTAGATAGTCATAATCTTCTTGCCAGAGCTGTGTCCACGCCGACTGATCAATAAATTCTTTAAAGGCCTCTTGGTAGTCTTCGCGTGTTGGGAATATTTCGTGGTGATCCCAGCTAACACCGGTTATGAGCGACAAATGCGGCTCATAGGCCAAAAAGTTACGATCAAATTCGTCACACTCGTAGACAAAATATTCACTTGTTGGGTCAAAATGCCCCATGTCGGCGAAGCTGGTCTTGGCTGGCAATATGTAGCTAACCGGCAAGCCCAGCTGTTTGATTAGCCATACGG
>CAYXYR010000005.1:17683-19930 GCA_964469435.1 uncultured Candidatus Saccharibacteria bacterium
CAATGTACTGCGAGTCTTGCTTATCGCTTCCGCTCACAGTGTATCCAGCTTGTTGGGCAACCATGGCCAGAGGGCCAATACCGGCGCCACCAATTCCAGAAAAAAAGATGTGCATGGTTCCAGTCTAGCATGCCATCCATCTTGTTTATGCTAAACTACAGAGAGTAAATCTACACAAAAATGCTCAAAAAAATAATCCACCGTTTACTAAAGCACCGCCATCCTTGGCGCGATATAAGTTTTAACGAACTAAGCGAACTTTATATAGCCTCGCTGATGCGCAGTGCCTCTATTAGTATGACCGGAATATTTGTACCAATCTATCTTTATCGACTTCATTACAGCATAACTATGGTGGCTGTTGTCTTTGCATCCTATTTTACTGCCCGGGTATTTTTAGACACGGTGACGGCTTTTACGGTAGCTCGGATTGGCCCAAAGCACACTATGGTAATTGGTCAGTTCCTCCAGATTGCGTCTTCGGCTCTATTCTTAACTTTGCCCTGGGCCAGATGGCCATTGTGGTTTGTGGGTTGTATATGGGGATCTTCAGCAAGTTTTTATTTCATTCCTTTCCATGTGGATTTTTCCAAAATCAAGCACAAAGTGCATGGTGGCAAAGAATTAGGTTTTGAGCAGATTATGGAAAAGATTGGTTTAGCAATTGGGCCGCTCATGGGCGGCTTGATCGCGACGGCAGTTGGCGAACGTTATATATTTCTATTTTCGATAGTCGTACTACTAGCAGGTCTGTGGCCATTATTTAGGACCGGCGAGCCGGTGCGAGTTCAGCAGAAACTTCGTTACAGCGACCTTACTTTAGATAGAGTAAAGGGATACATACTGCCATACATTGGGCTGAATATAGAGAATACACTTTGTTTAATGTTATGGCCCCTATTCTTAGCGGTAGTGGTTCTGCCGGGTAGCTCAGTTTATGCCAAAGTAGGATTACTGGCGTCGGTATCGGTAGTTGCCTCAATCGCCACTGCCTATATGGCTGGCAGGCGGATTGATAATCATCAGGGAAGGCCGCTACTGCGGATTAGTGCCGTCGTAAATGGGCTATTGCATCTTTGTCGACCTTTTGTGTCCATTTATCCTGTTGCCTTTGGGGCAAATGTGCTCAACGAAGTAGTAACTATTGGTTATCGCCTACCATTCACTAAAGGATTCTATGACGCAACTGATGATCTGCCTGGTTATAGGATTGTGTTCATAAGCAGTATGGAGACTATTGGCTGCTGTGCCAAGGCAACCGCTTGGTGGGTTTTGGTGATGATGAGCACTGTTTTAGCGACCAAAACTTTCTTTATTTGCGGCTTTACTATTGCGTCTATTGCGTCATTCCTGATCACTACCGAAAAGTTTAAAGCCCTAGGCGCAAAAGGCGCATAATAACTAGCATGGATAAAAAATTCTTTCGCCATCTTTCTAAGTTGATTCGGCCAATTAGCCCGTGGGCCTTCTTGGTGGTAGCGGTGGTGAGTGGGTTGGTTTGTATGTTTGCCTTGCGCAATAACAACTTGACCGCCCTTAAGCTACGCGACAAAGTTAATGCTGCCGATCAAGCTAATGGCGACGTAGAAGGTGCTCTGCGCGAGCTTCGAGAGTATGTATATTCACATATGAACACAGATTTGTCATCAGGTCCCAACGCAATTAAACCACCGATCCAATTAAAATATACTTACGAACGGCTGGTCGCCGCGCAGCTGGCTAAATCTGGTAATAATACCGACATTTATAACGAAGCCCAAAAAGAATGCGAAAAACAATACCCCAAGGGCTATTTTGGGGCCGGACGCATTCCTTGTGTTACCAACTACATAAATTCGCACACTTCAGGCAGCCCGGTAAGCACCGACATACCAGATAGTTTGTATAAATTTGATTTTGTTCCACCGCTTTGGTCACCGGATCTGGCCGGTTGGTCGCTTATAGTTGCGAGCGTGACTATGGCGCTATTCGTAATTCGTTTTGGCATGGATCGCTGGATAAAGACAGAGCTACGCGACCTGTAGGTTGTTCAAAACAACCAACTGGTTCACAATAGCGCTTATGGATAATAATTCTCAACCATTAACGCCAAATCAATCTTCAGATATAAACAATCAAGTTACAAACGGGACGGTACAACCTATTCAGCCAACTAATCCGTCTCCAAATAAGTCCAATAAAACAATAATAATCGTTGCCATTTCGGCTGTGCTTATGCTGTGCGGATTAGGGCTATGGTTTTTGATT
>CAYXYR010000006.1:0-19108 GCA_964469435.1 uncultured Candidatus Saccharibacteria bacterium
CTTCCATTCAAACGGGCCAGATCCTACTGGACGTGAAGTATTGTAAGAGGCCGATCGCAATTGCGCAGGCGGAATGTCCTTTAGTAAATGCTTAGGGATAATGCCGTTTGTCATTGAGTACGGAAACGCACTTAATAGACTCGGCAGAGTAAACACCACAGTCGTGGGTGAAGTTGCTTTAACTCCTATACCCACCCAACTAGATGCTAGGGCCGACTTTGCATCAGGATTTTGGATAGTTTTATAAGTGAAAACTACATCTTCGGACGTAAGTGGTTGGCCATCTGCCCACTTTAGGTTGGGCCGCAAAGTAACTGTGTAAGTTGTCCCAGCTTCGTCGACCTCCCATTTTGTAGCTAGTTCGGCCGCCAGCTGATTTTGCTGATTCTGCTTGAATAAACCAGAAAAGACTAATCGCTCTACACTGGAATCGACGCCACTATCAGAATAAAGAGGATTGGCGTTGGTAAATTTACCAATAATGCCTTCGGTATACACACCGCCAGGTACCGGCCGGTTCACCAAATAATACGACCCGAGCAAACGTGCCTGAAACAGTACTGCTCCGGTAAGCATTACAATCAGCAAAACCCATGCAGCTATAAAACGACGGACTTGAGTTAGTTTGCTTAACCTCTTGAAAAATTGTTTTTCTAATTGCTCTTCGGCAAGGTAACCGATGTCTTCGACCTGATGCTTTCGACGACGAAACATACGCCGAAATCGAAGTTTGGTCGTTCGATCTATCATGGATAATTTATTGAAGGATGCCTAAGATCAAAGACAGGCCAAACACCAACACCAAGACAATGGTTAGTTGATGCAGAGTCTTGTCTGATCCTCGTCGCACCGAGTTAACCTCACCGCTTCCACCAAGACCGGCGCCCAAACTAGCACCACGAGTTTGTACCAAGATCAATAGCGTCAACAAGACCATATCGGCGATAGTGATGTAGTTAAATAGGTTCATCTTCATGATCGTTCCTCCAGAACTGTTGTCACTAGATAGTTTACCAGCCCAATCACCATACCGGCAAGCATAGCCGCTCCAAAGTTCGTCACTTTTAGTTCGGTATATAGCTTACTGACTAGCATAACCATAAGGCCATTTATCACAATCATGAATAACCCTAAGCTAAAAAGAATTGCTGGCAAGGATAGAATAATAACAAATGGCTTGATGATGGCATTCACGATTGCCAAAATTAGCCCGGACACAACAATAACACCCAAGCTACGATCGTAACTAACGCGGCTGCCCAACAAACTGGCCGCAATCCACAGCCCAAGGCTGCACACAAACCAACGGATCAAAAATCGCGTAAACGGTCGTTTCATAGTTATGCTTAGTATATCACAGCTCTCGACTGATTTTTTTGGTCAAAATATCTATGCCGTCTTCGGTTATCAAAACATCGTCTTCAATCCGTATACCAATCCCCTCCTCTGGTATATAGATGCCGGGCTCAACAGTAAGCACTACACCAGGCTCGAGCATACGATCATAATCACCGGCGTCATGTACGTCCAAGCCCAGAAAATGTGAGGTAGCGTGCGGGTAGTAGTGTCGGATAAATTCGTGCTCGACCACTTTGATCAGGCCTAAAGCCCGAAGCTTTTCGCCCATAAAATGCTCGATGTTTTTTTCGTAGGCTCGTATGGATATACCCGGCCGCAACAACTCAAATGCATAGTCTTGAACTTCGCGCACTGCCTCATACAGTTTTCGTTGACGCTTGGTCGGTTCGGCCCTGGCAATAGTTCGGCTAACATCTGCGGCATAATTACTCACTTCTGCCCCTACATCAAGTAAAAGAAGATCTTTAGGCTTAATTGCAGAGTTGTTGTTGGTGTAATGTATAACGCTGGCGTTAGATCCGGCAGCGACAATAGGCGTGAACGCATGCCCTTTGGCGCCACGCTTACGAAAACCAAAACTCAGTGCCGCCTCGACCTCATATTCAAAACTATAGCTATCGCGGCGTTTTCTAAAATCTTTGATTGCTTCGCCAGTAATATCGATAGCCTGCTGCAAAGCTGCAATTTCTGGCGCTTGTTTGACCATGCGCATCATGGCCAGATGCTGACGCAAATCAAGCAGCTCTAGTTCCGGGTTAATGTCGCGTAATCGATTGATGAGCGTGCTGCGGGCTGGATTTGTATAAAAACCAAAGGTATCAACGTATGCCGGCGGTGGCGCCAAAGTAGCCAAAGTCTTTACCTTCTTTAGCCGAGTTGTCAGACGCTTCCAGCCAGCGGCTTCGTCCAGCACTTCGGGGACACCAGAAATGCTCGATATAAGGGAGTGATCTATGGCTCCGTCGAAGGCCCGGCGGGTTGCCTCACGTTCTGGCACAATAAAGTACTCTTTGGCCTTGTCTATTACCAAAATAATATCTGGTTCATCTATCCCGGTAAGATACCAAAAGTTACTATCTTGTTTAAACGCATAAGTACTGTCACCAGCGTGTTGCAATATGCCATTAGCTGTCAGTACGATCGGTGCGGTACCCGTAAATAGCGAGCGAAGCCGCTCGCGGTTTGCAGCAAAGAAAGCTGCATTAAAATTGTTATTTTCCTCCATCGCGGATACTTAGTATAGCAAATTTTAGCTAGCTTTGCTGGCTGCCCGCAAATACTGACGCAGTACAGTGGCTTTTTTTTCGCCCAATAACTTCTCTAGCTCGATCTGGCGAGCTTGCTGAACACCTTTTAGCGAGCCAAAAGTTTTGAGTAGCTTTTTCTTTGTTGAGGGGCCAATGCCCGGTACTTCGTCCAGTAAGCTGACTGTTTGGCGTTTCACTTTGAGCACACTGTGATAACTAACAGCAAAACGATGCGATTCATCCCGCACACGCTGTAATAGCTTTACTACATGGCTGTTATTGGGCAGATCCACTAATGTAAAATCTTCACTTACCCGACTAAAGCCACGTTGTTTGAGTATTTGTTGGGCATTCAAGTGTGTGTTTTGCCAGTTATTCTGCACCACAATTTCTTCATGCTTTTTGGCCAAACCAACAGCCGGAATCTGTAAGTCTTTTTGTGCTAACACACCCAGGGCAGCACCCAGCTGGCCCTTACCGCCATCGATCAACATAAGATCAGGCTTCCCCCACTGTTTGATGTTTTTGTCACTGAACCTGCGTTCCATGGCTTCGCGCATGTGAGCAAAATCATCATTACCCGGTACACGCATCTTAAACTTTCGATAATTTGCCTTATCGGCTACACCGTTAGTGAACACAACCATACTGGCTACCGTATCAGTGCCGCTCATATGGCTAATATCGAAGCCTTCGATTCGTTTGGGAACTTTTGCCAGCCCAAGCAAATCGGTCAGCTCAACCAGCGCATGGTCCTTACTTAAATCCTGGAATTCTTTATCGCTAAATATGATTTGCTGCCCCAAGTTTTTGAGTGCGAATAACCTATCCCGCAGCTTGGCAGCTTCCTCGTACTGGCCAGCCTTACTGGCTTGGTTCATATCTTTTTCGAATTCCTTGATTAAGCTGGCACGCTGTCCTTGCAAGACTCGAACCAGCCTCTTGAGGTCATGTTTGTATGATTTTTCGTCTAATTGGCTAGTTTCTGGCCCAGGGCACAACCCAATGTGCGCCTGCAAACAAGCGCGTTTGGGCAAAACTACGTGCGTAGAGTATGGAAAAACGCGACGCAAATATTTGAGTGCTCGTTTTACGCCGATAGTGCTTAGGAATGGCCCGAAATAATCTGCGCCATCATCCAGTGGCCTCCTGGTTAACGTGACCGTGGGATACCGGCTTTTAAAATCAATCCGCACAAAACTCGAAGACTTATCGTCACGTAGCAATATGTTATAACGTGGCAAATAGCGCCGCACTAGTTCGGCCTCCAAGAACAAGGCCTCAATTTCACTATCCACTACCTGCCAGTCAGTGTCAGCTATTTCGCCAACCAACAGTTCGGTCTTGGGGTCACGATTGCGTGATTTTTGGAAATACTGTCGTACACGGTTGCGCAACACCGCTGCTTTGCCAACATAGATAATCTGTCCCAAGGCATCTTTATGAAAGTACACCCCAGGTGCATTGGGCAAGTCTTTTAGTTTGGCCTTAAGCTTTTCGTTCACCTGTTTATTATAACAGGGGTGACGAATTAGCTACCATAACTAATATGATGTTGCGAGCAGTCAATCAAAGCCTGGTCATTAATGCGAGGCTGAGCATGGTCGTCAGTTTCGTTCAAATAGCCAGTTATTGCCTTGTTTAAGCTCTGTTCAAAATCGGCAACCTGTTCACCATAGACAGCCTTGGCCGACTGTTCAAAATCGGGTAACTCAACTTCAATATCTTCTGCCGGCTTGCCGTTGGCAAGCTCAGTATTGGTCACAAATTCTGCAATCCCATTTTTGAAGGCAGTCACGCCTAACGGCGATTCCAGAGCGCAAGCTGCGGCGATGCCACCGGCATGCTGAACAGTTCGGTCAACAATATTACGAGCAGCAGTTATTTCGTGCGTTCCTACACAGACGTCTACGCCACCTGATGCACCTTTTACATCTATGGTTTGTTTGTCGTAGTCCACCGAGCTACGACTAAGCCGTACGTCACCGTTTACAGTTGCGGTTATCGTACCATTCTGGTTTTTGACTTCAAGACCATCGATTGTTAAACCGGCATCCGTATGGGTGGTAATTTTGGGACTTTGGCCTTTTTTGCCTGTTTGTAGTGTCTCGGTATCACAGTTGAACGGGCCCGGACGATCAAGCGAAGTGCGCAGTGTTAGAGGAAAGGTTGAGTCAATGCCAGCTAGGTCTAGGTGAACATCGTTATATATACGAGTTTGTGGTGCGCCAACCGCGAGATCCACCTTATGCTTGGTCTTCGGGCTAAAGCCCGTTACCCAATCTTTAATTTGAAGAGCACCAGCAACTACCAGACCAGCTGCAGCCACATAGCCAATAGTCTTTGCAGTACGTCTTATGCCGCCAGGCTTTTTATGGTTAACCGAGATTTCTAATTGCTGTGGTGCGGCTTCGCTAACGGCTGCCGATGGCGATGGTCGCATTTCGTAATGCCCATAGCCCTCGTCAGTTATTTTACCGGTCGGAACCATTATTTCGTGATCTTTTGACATAATATTCTCCTATTCACTTATGTAATTAAGGCCGATCAATAGCGCAATAGCGCCTGGTCGCTTGTCTAACTCACCGCGCGTTGAAGCTGGTTCGCCACTATATGGGAAATGCATATTTTCGTGGCCAGGCAACCCGTTCGATACATATGGTGAGCGCTCGGCTTCTATGCCAACTCGCTCGTATTTATGACCGCGATTGTAAGCCAAAAAGGCTTCGGCAATCTCGTGCCGAGACATGTCGGCACGAATATCAATGCCATATACATCCTTGGCCATAGCCTTGAAATGCTCGGCCGCCTGAACGCCGTTGGCAAGCAAGGTACTTCCGATAACTTCGCCCTGATCTGGGTTTACCGAACCAATTGGTTCGCCGGCCATCATGGACTGTCCTGGGTTGTTCATTCCTTCCCGGTAGTGCAAGGCAGCCATTAGCTGCCACGGTACGCCGGTTTGCTTCTCGATCTCTTGATAAGTGCCCTTCAAGGCTTCTACTTTTGGCAATTGAGCCTTCAAAAAATCTTGGGTAGATGCCGGCAAAGAATCGATTGGAAGTTTGGGAGCTTCGGTTGTGGTTGGTGCCTCGGTAGTAGAAGTAGTGGTAGCTGGCGGCTGATTAAGACGAGCCACCCAATCTTCAAAATCAGCATGTTGCGAAGCATGTTGTTCGGCAGATATGCTCTGGGCTGATGCACCAATTCGCAGATCCTGATCTACAGACCACGGCAAGTTGGCAGCCCGGGGACGCCATTGAGGTTGCGCAAATGATGGATCAATAATCAGATGGAAATGATCTTTGTGGTTATCGTCTACGTCTTTTAGAAAAGTAAAGCCGAGGGCACCGTTAACTTCGGGCACCATGGTATTGCCACTAGAAAGAACTCGGTGAATAACCCTTGTATTGCCAATGGTCAGATGCCCCATATCTTTGAGCAAAGCTTCATTAAAGTCTTTGTTAAAGTTTTTCGAGTAATCGTAGTCGCCGAATGGTCCGTCAGCGTATTGCTGCACAGTCCAGCCCATTGCACTGGAAATATCCAAAGATGTGCCGTCGTTATGAGTTTTGTGCGCTGGCGCATCCCCGTCACGCATGCGTAGCATACTTCCTTCTAAACCTGGGAATTGGGCGGCACGAAGTTGGTAAAGTTTGGCTGTAGCCAAGAATGTGGCGTATGTCTGTGGCGAAGTGTATCGTTCTACATCCGCTGTTCGCTCCGCTACAGTATAGGGTACTTCAATCCCGACAGCTTCGTTTGGTAACATCATTTTAACTGTGCCTTCGGGCGTGTCTGGCATGCGATCTTTGTCATGTGGACGGAAAGCGGCATCCATAGCGATAACAGCATCAACTAATTCGCTAATATCGTTAGGTTTGTCCAAGCCAATCTTGTCGAGAGCCGAATTAACGCGTTGTACTTCCTGCGATACTTGCTCACTAGTTTCTATGTTTGTACTAGGAGCGTTTGTAGTAGTTGGAGCTTCAGACGAAGTAGACGAACTAGATGTAGAGGGAGTTTCGGCAGTTGCAGATGCTTCTATAGGTATAACCATGACACTACCATCAAAGTCGGGATCGATCTCTGCTAAGTCGCTTGTATCACCAGCCAATTCAGCTATGCCAGGTAGTTTAGCTACCTCAGCAACTGTCATTGTGGCAGGTGGCTGCACTATCGCCACTGGTCTTGGAATCGTAACAGTATTTAGAGCTTGTGCTACTGGCTGACCACCTTTTAATTCCCTAAGTTCGGGGTTGGCGGCAAACAAAACATTTGGTGGCACGCCAAAACGCTCGGATAAGCTTGCGATTGTGTCGTCCTTTGCGGGTTCGTAAGCAGTACCTTGCGCCTTAAGATCTAGAGTCTGGCCAGCCGGCAGTCGGTCAGTAGAGCCTAGTTTTTTGCCTAGTTGCTTTTCTAGCTGTGCGCTAACTTCTTGCGGCTGCATATCCATAGCTACAGCCAAATCAACTACGCGTGGAGATGAATCGGGCACAACATAAGAAACATCTATGGTGTGAGGTTGGGCAATGTACTCACTAGCCACATGCGCCTCCTTGGGTGACTGGCCATTCTCAGAAACCAGACCGCCAAGCAGTCCACCTGCCGCCAAAACCCCTACCATACCAAGGCCAGCAATTTGTCGCCTTGATCTTGTGTCTAGCGAATCATAAGCGGTTCTAACACTATCCTGAATTCGTGCATATATGTTGGTGGCTGTTTGGCGCCACAATGGAATCTGCTCCCTGAACGATTGACCAAGCTCCCAAAAACCAGTCTTGATTTGTTCACGAGCACTGTCGCCTTGACGCAAGCCTAGCACACTATACATAACATCCCTGTAAGGAGTCGGACTTTGTGTATCAATATTTACATTCTGGGTACCCGAAAATTGAGCCTCAAGCTCGGTTAAAACCCGCGATGCAAAGTCATTCGGCAAACGCACCAATACTTCTTCACCTTCGGGAGTACCGTTATCTGCAAGATAGATGCCCATTGTACGGTCTTCGACAATAAATGATTGCACAAACTCAGCACCCGGATATGGTGCAAATTGGTCATAAATTGATTGCGCGTGGCTAGCTTCTAGATTCACCTAGAATTCCTCCAATTAAATATCGCAACCAAAAAGCGGCTTGGAGGGCATCCAAACCGCCTTAAATAAGAGTCGGTTTAGTTGTCCGGTTACGCTACTAGCTCCTTATGTGTCAAGCGTCCAAATAAGACACATAATTCATTGCTTACAACCAAAACACTTTTTGGTAAGAGTTATTGTACTATAAGTTTGTTATTTAGTCAATACTTTTGCCTGGTGTGTCGGGCAATAGGTTTTTTGGTCGCAGCTCTCGCAAACTAGCACCAATTTATTACAAGAAACATCGCCGCAATTGATATAACGGCTAGTTTTGCCACCACAGTGTACGCATTCACCAATATCTTTGCTTTTGTCACTAAAACGGTGTGTCATGCGGTCGTCAAAGATATACAAAGCACCTTCCCAAAGACCTTCATCGCCATATTTTTCGCCATACTTTACGATGCCGCCATCTATCTGGTACACATCTTTAAAACCACGATTTTTCATCAGCGCACTTAATGCTTCGCAGCGAATGCCGCCGGTGCAGTATGTTACAACTGGTTTGTCTTTGATGTCGTTGTATTTATCGGATTCAATTTCTTTTAGGAAGTCGTGGGTAGTTTTGGTGTCTGGCACAATTGCATTCTTGAACTTACCCACGGCTGCTTCATAGGCGTTGCGACCATCAAAAAACACTACTTCATCGCCCTTTTCTTGCATAAGTTTATGGAGTGCCTCCGGCTTTAGGTGTTTGCCGCCGCCTACCACACCTTTTTCGTCTACCTTAATCTCGTCAGGTGCACCAAAAGCCACCAGTTCTGGTCGAACTTTTACACTAAGTCGGGGAAAATCGTGACCTGTTCCATCGCTCCATTTGTAGGTAATTCCTTTAAATATAATTGAGCGGTTCATCTCGCGCTTATATTCACGCAAATTTTCGATATCACCACCAAGCGTGCCATTAATACCGTGTTTACTGATGATTATCCGACCCTTTAGGCTAAGACGTGTGCATAGTTCGCGTTGCCAGCGCATGGTAATTGCCGGGTCGGCCACCGGCACGAATTTATAGTACAGAATTACCTTGTTCATCAATCAAGTATTGTACGAAAAAAATTACTTCTTGTCACCCCTGGCAAGCTTATGCTATAGTTTTATGCATTATCAACAAATTAATGGAAAGGGCGGCCACAAAAGCATGAAAATGCAATTTTCATATATTCAGACGATCTCTTCGGTCGCCCACAACGTTTTGTAGGCGCATCGGCCAGAACGTTTGTACCAAAACTTTTAAAACAAAACAATTCATTAACCTTTGAATCGTACCGCAGGAGGCGGCAACGAGATGTCAACACAATCCAATGCAAGTA
The DNA here is from genome assembly GCA_964469435.1 of uncultured Candidatus Saccharibacteria bacterium. Taxonomy (GTDB): domain Bacteria; phylum Patescibacteriota; class Saccharimonadia; order Saccharimonadales; family AWTP1-31; genus CAYUBG01. Next base: position 9,060 of record CAYXYR010000006.1, read on the forward strand.
AGGTTTTAAGCCTATACTGGCAGCATACAAAGAAATTCAAAAAGCAACTTACCATCATCTACCCGACGATGGTTACTGCTCAAATTATCGAAGATTTTATTCAGCCGCTTATAGTAAGCTTGGTTCTTACAAGCTTTGCGTCTGGTAATTTGTCACGCATTACTGATGGCAATAACTTGCTATGGATAATTCTTGGCGTGAGTTTCACCGAAATTTTCGGCCATTTATTGTGGATTAAGGTTGTTATACCTAAATTTTGGGCCACACAAGATGCCATTATGAAAGATTTGAACATGACGGCCTTTGATCATTTACAAAAAATGAGTGCCAAGTTCTTTAATGACCGTTTTGCTGGATCGCTAGTAAACCAAGTAAACAAGTTTGTGGGTTCGTTTGAGCGACTCACCGATGCCCTAACCTGGAATGTGTTTAAGCTGGTTGTATCGGTTATTGCAACTATGGTAATTCTGTTACCGAAGGCACCATTAGTAGCATTGGCTATTTTGGTTATTAGCGCAGTTTACGTCCCTGTGGTATGGCGTTTTCGCCAGCGACAGTTGCCATACAACAAGGCGTGGGCAGCTGCCGAAACCGAACGAACCGGGCAACTGGCCGATACAATTTCTAATATTTTAGCGGTGAAATCGTTTGCCAACGAACCTGTTGAGCGCAAGAGAACCTACGAAAAAGTTCATAAGGTTCATGAACGCTCCATTGCGACTATGAAATTCACCATGCACCAAGAGCTCTACACTGGCTTACTTCAGCGTAGTATCAATATTTCTGTGGTTGTAATATCTATTTTGCTGGCAATAAATCACCAAGTACAGATCGGTACCATATACCTTGCCTTAACCTTCACAATGTCAATTATGCGTAGACTGTGGGACCTAAACAATACCTTCCGAACATTTACGCGAGTATTTGGTGATGCCCACGATATGGCGGAAATTCTATATATGCCGATCGAAATAACAGATGCGCCCAGTGCTAGCTCACTTGCCGCCAAACGCGGTGACATCGAGTTTAAGGACGTCACATTCACCCACGACGGCAACAGCGATGCACTATTCCATAACCTATCGCTTCGTATTAAGTCAGGCGAAAAGATTGGCCTGGTTGGCTTAAGTGGTTCTGGTAAAACTACACTTACTAAACTATTACTTCGTTTCATGGACATCGATAGCGGAGAGATTTTGATAGACGGCCAAAACATTGCAGAAGTCACCCAGAAAAGTTTACGAAAGTCTATGGCGTATGTGCCACAAGAACCATTGCTCTTTCACCGAACCTTAGCAGAGAACATCGAATATGGTGAACTTGGCTCAGACCAAAAAACCATAGAAGGCGTATCAAAGTTAGCACATGCTCACGAGTTCATTGAAAAACTCGAAGATGGGTACAATACGCTTGTAGGCGAACGTGGAGTGAAATTGAGTGGTGGTCAGCGTCAGCGCGTAGCCATTGCTCGGGCCATGATCAAGAATGCGCCAATTTTGCTTCTTGATGAGGCAACCAGTGCGTTAGACAGCGAAAGTGAAGCGCTCATTCAAGATGCACTATGGAAGCTAATGGAAGGACGTACTGCCATTGTTATTGCTCACCGATTAAGCACCATCCAAAAAATGGATCGTATCATCGTGATGGACGAGGGCAAGATCGTAGAGCAAGGTACGCACAAAGAGCTTACCCGTAAAGGTGGCGTCTATGCTGATCTCTGGAAACGCCAGAGCGGCGGCTTCTTGGACGACTAGCAGACTGCTAAACTAGAACTGAATGGAAAACGTAAAAAAGACCCTACACTATTTCTGGATACACTCTTGGAAGTATCCGCGTGACGTATTGCTTGGTTTACTTTTCTTGGCTCAAGTGACCTTTATGGCAATATTCATGCCGTTATTAATCGGCTTTGGGGTTGGAAAAATTGCCAACCCCTCGTCGGTTAGCTTGTCTTTTGCAAAGATAATCTCCCTTATGCTTGGCTGTACAATCATGGGCGTTATATTAAACCGCATAGCCCAGAGAGCTGTCGATAGATTTGAGCTGGCTGCTACTAGCGATATCTACCAAGACATCGCAAATCATTTGCTAAGCCAATCTTACGAATTCCATTCCAAGAGTTTTAGTGGCGCCTTGATTACCCAGTCCACAAAACTAGCTAATGCCTATATTTCTTTCGTAGACACATTATTTTTGACCAATCTTCGTTGGATTATAGTAGTTTTTGCATCCAGCATAACCTTGCTTATTTACGACCGATATTTGGGTCTAATTATGCTCACGACTGCTGTTTTGGGCAGTGTAATTACTGTTTTCATGGTAAGGAAACGCTACCCACTGCAAAAAAATGCCAACAAAAAAGTGTCAGAGCAAAACGCATACTATGCCGACATGATCACCAACGCGATTACAGTAAAAACTTTCGCAGCAGAAAGCAACGAGGTAAAGCAATTCGATACATACCTAAAAACGACCGAAAAGGCTCACCTGAACGCTTGGGCCAAACAGATAAATACTAACAATGTCATTTTAATAATTGTATCGATTATGAATATATCGGTCCTGAGTTATGGCATACACGCCATACAACGTGGTCTTATTAGCGCCAGCGTTTTTATTGCCGCCGAGCTTTATGCTGTTCGGCTAGCTGGTGCCTTCTGGGATGCTTCTAGTATGGTAAGGCAGTATGAGCGATCTCTGGCCGACGCCCACGAAATGATTGAGATACTTCAACACAGAACAGAAGTTATTGATGCTGCTAAAGCCAAAGAATTAAACGTCACAAGTGGTAAGTTGGAACTAAAAAACGTTAGCTTTCATTACTCTGATTCAAGCGCCGAAAGTAATGTACTTAACAATCTTAGTATCGTTATAAACCCTGGCGAAAAAATTGGCTTGGTTGGACGAAGTGGTGGAGGCAAAACAACCATTACAAAGTTAGTGCTTCGCTTCATGGATATCCAGTCAGGCAGCATAGAAATAGATGGTCAAAACATTGCAGAAGTAACTCAAAAAAGCTTAAGACAAAACATAGCCTATGTACCCCAAGAGCCACTGCTCTTCCACAGAACAATCACTCAAAATATAAGCTACGGCAAGCCAGGAGTAACTAAAGACCAAATAATTGAGGCGGCCAAACTAGCGCAAGCTCACGAGTTCATAATGAAACTGCCTAAAGCGTACGAAACAGAAGTTGGTGAACGGGGAGTAAAGCTCAGTGGTGGCCAGCGTCAGCGTGTGGCAATCGCCCGTGCACTACTCAAAGACTCACCAATATTACTGCTCGACGAAGCAACCAGCGCACTGGATAGCGAAGGAGAAGTACTGATTCAAAAAGCCCTTTGGAAACTCATGAAAGGTCGAACTGCCTTAGTAATAGCTCACCGCCTAAGCACCATCCAAAAAATGGATCGAATTATCGTAATTGACGGAGGTCGGATTGCCGAACAAGGCACACATCAAGAGTTAATCAAACAACAAGGCATCTACGCCGAACTTTGGGATCATCAGTCCGGTGGATTTTTAGAAGCTTAACCTATAAAAAACAGCGATTGCTAATTCTTTTTAAAATCTACTCGCCTGGAGCTGATTCGGCTTCAGCCGTTGGCTTGTCGGCAGCCTCGGCTACTTCAGATGTATCGCCCTCACCTGCCGCCTCGGCCTCGGCTTCTTCGCTCATTTGAGCTTTGGTTTCTTCAACAACCGCTATGGAGTGTTCAGGCTCGGTTAGAATAGTCACGCCAGCCGGCACCTTGATATCAGACACACTAACTTTATCGCCAATCTCAACCAATCCACTAGGATCAACTTCTAGTGCGTCAATTAGGTCTTTGGGCAAAGCCTCTATTTCGACCGCATCGAGTGTACGAATGACCATCAGGCCAGCTTTCTCGGCAGGAATCTCGGCGTCAGCCGTAAAGTGTACAGGTACTTCAGTCTGTTGTTTTTCGTCTGCTTTAATAGCATTAAAAACCACATGACGCAAACCATGCTTGCGTGGGTCAAAATCTACATCTTTAATAAGTGCCATGTATTTTTTGCTACCAACATTTAGGTTAATCGGGTGGTGTTTGCCCGCATGAAGATAGGCTTTGGTGATTTCAACTGTCGGTGCCATAACATGCTGTGATGCCTTGCCATGATCATGAATCACAGCCGGAACTAATCCCTGGCGGCGAAGACCACGAACCTTTTTCCCTATTATTTCTCGTTCTTGCAAAGCTAAACTTACATCGGCGTCGCTCACAGTTACCCTCCTTGAAGCATTTTGTAGGTATTAGTATACCAACAATTATCATCTTTTTCCGTTGTTGTTTGTACTAAATAGCCCTGGGCATTTGATATTGTATGATAGGCTTTAAGCATATGTTTGATGTAAATCACCTTATCCAAACTGGCGGCCTTTTACTTATAGGCGCTATTGTTTTCGCTGAGTCTGGCCTATTGGTTGGATTTTTCTTGCCTGGTGACACACTTCTATTTAGCGCCGGGTTCTTTGCTAGCCAAGGCAACCCTTCGCTGCCTCTCCTGATAATTACCGTAATAGTAGCGGCAGTTGTTGGTGATAATGTCGGTTATATGCTGGGTAAAAAAACTGGCAAGCGCATCTTTAAAAAACAGGATGGTATCTTGTTTCGCCAAGAATATGTACAGCGAGCAGAAAAATTTTATGAAGATCATGGCGGAAAAACAATAATTATCGCTCGTTTCGTGCCAATAGTTCGCACGTTTGCACCGATGGTTGCTGGCATTGGCAGTATGAGTCGTAAGAAGTTTACGGCCTATAACATTATTGGTGGCTCACTTTGGGGAGCCGGGGTGACGTTACTAGGCTACACACTCGGCAGCAGAATAAAAAATATCGATCATTACTTACTGCCCATCATGCTGTTAGCAACGCTACTAACCTTTGGTCCAGCCTTGTGGCATGTGCTGGGTGATGCCGAAACACGTAAAAGAATCATTGCTCGACTAAAAAAGAAATCACTTCGCTAATAACGGTTTGAGATAGGTGCCCGTGTAAGATTGCTGCACTTTGGCTACTTGCTCGGGAGTGCCCTGGGCAACAATTTGCCCACCAGCAGAGCCACCTTCTGGCCCCATATCGATAATATGATCGGCCGACTTTATTACATCCAGATTATGTTCGATCACTATCATACTATTGCCAGTGTCGACAAGGGCATGCAAAACGTGCAGTAACTTGTCGACGTCAGCAATGTGCAAACCGGTGGTCGGTTCGTCCAGAATATATAACGTTCGGCCGGTTGGACGACGACTTAGCTCACTGGCAAGTTTGATACGCTGAGCCTCACCGCCACTTAAAGTAGTCGCGGGCTGGCCTAGGGTGATATAACCCAAGCCAACATCGACCAACGTCTGCAACTTGCGGGCAATGCTTGGTATGTTTCCAAAAAATTCCAAAGCCTGCTCGCAAGTCATAGCCAATACATCGCTGATTGTTTTGCCCTTGTAATGTATCTCCAGGGCCTCGCGATTGTAACGCTTGCCATGACACACCTCACAAGGTACATAAACATCTGGTAAAAAATGCATTTCTATCTTGATAATTCCATCGCCAGCACAGTTTTCGCAGCGACCACCTTTTACATTGAAGCTAAAGCGACCGGCACTGTAGCCGCGCAATTTGGCCTCCGGCACACTAGCGAACAATTCTCTAATGGGGGTAAATAAACCAGTGTAAGTTGCAGGATTGCTGCGTGGTGTGCGCCCAATAGGCGATTGATCGATGATTATAACCTTGTCTAGCTGCTTAATTCCTTCTATATCGTCATGCTTGCCAGGCACAGCACTGGCGCGCATTAATCGGGCCGAAAGTTCTTTGGCAAGTATGTCGTTAATCAGGCTGGATTTGCCCGAGCCAGACACGCCACTTACCACTACTAGCTGGCCTAATGGGATATCAACAGTAACGTTGCGCAAGTTGTTCTCGCGAGCACCAACAATGGTTAGTTTATTTCCATTACCAGATCGACGTTTATTAGGTACAGCGATTTTTTTATCACCGCGCAAGTATTGCCCAGTAATGCTATCTTTTGTAGCTGACACTTGCTCTGGTGTGCCATTTGCCACTACCGTGCCACCATGGATACCAGCACCTGGTCCGATATCTAGCAGATGGTCGGCAGTACGGATGGTATCCTCGTCGTGTTCGACTACCAATACGGTATTACCCAGATCGCGCAAATGCTTGAGGGTATCGATTAACCGTCCGTTATCACGTTGGTGCAACCCGATACTTGGCTCATCCAAAACATACAATACGCCTTGCAAACCCGAACCAATTTGAGTAGCCAAGCGAATACGCTGCGCTTCACCGCCCGATAATGTCACAGCACTGCGTAGTAAATTTAGATAGTTTAGACCAACATCAACCAAAAACTGCAATCTGGCACAAATTTCTTTGGTAATCATCTCGGCGATGTGCTGCTCTTTGTCGGTGAGTTGAAGGTTTTTGAAATAAGCCAGCGCATCATCTATCGACAGCTCACAAATGTCCATTATCGATTTGCCATAAAGCGTAATAGCCAAAACTTCAGGCTTGAGTCGTCTGCCCTGGCAGGCGTGACAGGGTCTTTCTTGCATAAATCTTTCTATGTCACGACGAATGAAGTCACTTTCGGTTTCTTTGTGACGACGCTCAAGATTATTAACCACACCCTCGTAAGTAGTATCGAAGAACCTCCCTCCGCCCAGAGCCACCCGATACTTTTGCGAACCAGTGCCATACATTAATAGTTTAATTTGTTCAGGAGTCAGCTCGCCGGTTGGCACATACAGACTAAACCCGTGAACATCGGCTACGGCCTGCAATTTCTTGGTGTACCATGCATCAGTATTGATCCTATTAAATGGCCGAATTGCCCCTTCGGCAATAGTTAAGCGACCATTAGGTATGACCAGCTCTGGATCAACCTCTAATCGATTACCAAGGCCAGTACATACAGGGCACGCGCCATGCGGGCTATTAAAGCTAAAAGTGCGTGGCTCGAGCTCGGGGATAGCTACATCGGGATGATCGACGCAGGCGTATTTAAGCGAAAAAATATGCTCTTCGTTCGTGTCGGCGTTGATTATTTGGACTTTGCCATCAGCCACTTCTAGGGCTTGCTCGACTGACTGCGTTAAGCGGCCTAGGCTATCAGCATTGTTCACCAATCTATCAACTACAATTTGGATATTGTGCTTGTAGTTTTTGTCAAGCTCGGGAAATTCATCAAGCGAATATACCACTCCATCTACCCTAGCCCTGGCAAAACCGGCGCGTTGATACTGCTCGGGTATGTGTTCGAATGCACCTTTTTTATCGATCACAACCGGGGCCAAAACCAAAAGCCTACCCTCTGGTAAATTAGCTATTTGATCAACAATAGCCTGTGTAGTCTGTCGTTCGACGGGTTTGTTACAGACCGGACAATGTGGCACGCCTATGCGGGCGAACAACAGGCGCAAATAGTCGTATATCTCGGTTACTGTGGCCACTGTACTACGAGGGTTGCGACTGGTCGATTTTTGATCGATCGATATAGCTGGAGATAGGCCATCAATCTGATCCACATCTGGTTTTTCCATCAAACCTAAAAATTGTCGAGCGTAGCTACTAAGACTTTCGACGTAACGACGCTGACCCTCGGCATAAATAGTGTCAAAGGCCAGGCTAGATTTACCTGACCCACTTAAACCGGTAATTACCACCAGCTTGTTGCGCGGCAGACGAACACTAATGTTCTTAAGATTATGTTCGCGTGCGCCTTTTACCTCAATATAGTCACTCATAGAGTCCAAACATTATACACGTCATCAGGTCATCATGTCGATACCCAGCCACACGGTAACAAAGCAAACAAAAGCTTTTTACTTAAATAGTAAAATGATGTATAATTGCTCTCGAAAATAATACTAAAAAGAGACAATAATGTTTAACGAACACGTTCGCCCTATTGCCGAAGATTTAGTAAGCAAAAAAGTGCCTGCCGATACTGATGAAGAAGTCAAAAAACAACTCATAGACGATCTGTGCGATCGTTTAAATGACTTGCTAATTCGTGGGCTCGCCAACACATTAACCGAAGCCGAGATGGATCAGTTCGAAAAAGCCCTGGATGAAGAATCGAAAGAGACGATAAATCAGTTATTAACGTTACCTAAGGTACAAACGATGATGCGAGAAGTAGTTGTCGGCTTCGTGTCATCTTATTCACAACCAACCGCATAACAGATCATGGAAGGCACCCCCCCAACAACTGGCCCAGCAACACCCGAGGAAACTTTGCCCATCGGAGCGGCTACTGCAGTGGCAATGATGCCCGAGACTACTACATCCGAACCACCAGAGGCCATAGGAACAGCCCCCATATCAACAGATACCCATTCAGCAGAAACGGGTCCAGTCGAACCGCCAACCTCAGAATCCGATGATGCAAACGACGAAGTACTAACCGTTGCCATGGTGGACGACTCTGTAGCCCTGCGTCAACGAGCTCGCGATATTGCAGATGACCGCCTGGCCCGCGAAACCCAAAAGGGTGGTGGCTTTCGAGGCTTGTTACGTCGCGTTTGGAAGGGTTCCGTAGCAGAACCTTACTATTCCAGAAAATACTACCACCAGGCGCTGGATAGCATTCAAGAAAACGACTCGATGTTTGGCGCCGACCGTCGTGCCAGCCGAATATCGGCCAGTCATACTGTCGATCGATTTGTAAGTGAGTACGAGTCCGAAACCGTACATACCGAAGCTGGCGAGCGAAAAACTGTTTTAGATAATTCCGCAGAAGGCCAGCATATCAAGGCAGCAGTCCGAGACTTACTTGGCAGCTTTGCCCGAGGCGATATAGACGAAGAAGGTTTTGCTGCAGAAAGATTACGTGTACTCGACCAACTTTCACATGATCACCCAGAGCTGATGGGCGAAGGATTGCTTTATGCAGATAACTTACTTGATATCGCCCAACAAGTCCGAGCTCGAGCCGAGCATGGTCAATCAATAGAAGACACACTAGACCGAATGCAGTTTATCGTTGGCGAAGCTCGTAGCGGTGTGCGTACCGAAGCACAATTGGCACGGGCCGACCGCTTTGTACAGCGTCTGCATGAAACAAAGGCTGGCTCTTTGGTAAGTGAAACTACGCTTGGTGCAGTAGTTGGCGTTGGTTTGGCTATTGGAAAACAGTTGACACGCAAGACCATTGGTAGCGCCATGGCCGTACCTGGCCTAACCGGATTATCTACAGGCTTGTTTGCAGGTTTGCGCGAAAGTAAAAAGTTAAAAACAGAACGCGCCCAACACGGACGCGAGATGGCCCAAGGTGGCCAGATCAACCGCCCCAGCCAGCGCCGTGACCAGCTTGAAGAATTTCGAGCAGAGACAGTTGCCGCATTAGATCTTGGCCAAAGCATAGAAGCCATAATAGGTGTACGAGAAGAAGCAATAGCTATCGAGACAGAAGATCAAGCTATGGATCTACTACGAGCGTTATCTGATGCAGATTGGCGAGTCAAGCTGTCGGATCAAAGCGATTTAGACCTTATTCACTTCTCTGACGTCACTGCCGTAGAAGGCGAAAGAATGTACCTAGATACAGCAATTGCTCGTGCAAAAATTGCATTGCGCCGATTCGCCGGTGCCAATCCGGATTCCACTATAGCTCAGCTTGGCGGTGTAGATAGTGTGCTAAGTGATATGCTAACGGCCCGACGTACAGTTCAAGATGCAGAAGTTGCACAGCTAGATGCTCAGTTCAACAGTTTTCGTCGAAAAACCGCCCTTAAAGCCGCCGTTGTTGGCGGGGTCGTTGGTGCAGCCTTTGGTCTAGCTATGCAAGAAGGTTACGCTCACATCCCTGGCCTGGGCGATCACACTGCTGGTATTGGAGAAACGGCCAAACCTGGCGAACATACAACATTGCTGGGTGGTATGGGACTAGCACATCATGCCCGAGTTCCATCGGCTAATGGCGTAATAGATCACAAGCTATCTGACCAGCTATCCTTTAAAACACCTAAAGGTTGGCAGGTTGAACAGCACGGTA
>CAYXYR010000007.1:0-18983 GCA_964469435.1 uncultured Candidatus Saccharibacteria bacterium
CTTTATGGAGTACGATTTTACTTGGCACGGCAAACCGCCTAATCACGAAGAAGCCAAGAAAGCTCTGCACGAACTACGAACTCTGCAAGGCAAAATTAGGAGCGAACATGAGTAGTCTATATCTCGCCACTGACGATTGGTCAAAGACTGATTTGACTAGTGAGCCTATTCGTAAAGGTTTTGGTAGGGGCTTGCTAGAGGCAGGTAAGCTCAATAACCAAGTTGTAGCATGCTGTGCTGACCTCAGTGAATCTACCCAAATGAGCTTGTTTAAAGAAGCTTATCCGGAGCGTTTTGTAGAGATTGGTGTAGCTGAACAAAACCTTGTGACAGTTGGTTCAGGGCTGGCAGCTATGGGCAAAGTACCGTTTGTTAGTAGCTACGCAGCTTTTAGCCCGGGTCGTAACTGGGAGCAGATTCGCACAACCGCTTGCTTGAATAACCAGCCAGTTAAAATCGTAGGCTCTCATGCCGGTATTTCGGTTGGTCCAGATGGTGCTACTCACCAAATGCTTGAAGATATTGCCATAATGCGGGTGCTGCCTAATATGGTGGTTATCGCTCCCGGTGATAGCGTTGAGGCCCAGAAAGCAACCATGGCAATGGCTAACGACAGACGTCCAAATTATTTACGCTTAGCACGCGAAGCAACCCCAGTTATCACAACCGAAAAAACTCCCTTTGAGATTGGTAAGGCTTATGTATATTCCCCGGGTAGTGATGTTACTATCATTGCCACTGGCACGATGACATATCAAGCCTTAGTCGCGGCCGAAAAGCTTTATAAAGACGGTGTTGAGGCAGAAGTTCTGCACGTGCCAACCATAAAGCCGCTTGATGTTGACACTATCCTGGCTAGCGTACGAAAAACTAGGCATGTTGTTACTGCAGAAGAGGGGCAGATTGCTGGTGGATTGGGCGGGGCAATAGCCGAGTTGTTATCTGAGGAGCTGCCCGCTCCAATGGTGAGAATTGGCATGAAAGATCGGTTTGGTGAATCTGGAAAACCAGACGAGTTGCTGGCCCATTTTGGCTTGGATGCTAAGCACATCGCACTTGCTGCGCACCACGTACTATCTAAAGGTTAGCCGTTAAAGACTTGCTTGCGTAGTGTAATTAGTCGGCTTAAGACCACAAACGTATGAAATACCAAAACCTCGAATATCAAAGCGCTTGCAAAGCTTAGTAGGTGCTTCTCTTTAGGCCAGTTTTGAATAACTCGAGCGTAGCTTGAGCTGATGGCCGGCAATGCCGTTCGTAGGGCGAAGTTTAGATAGAACAAGAATATAATAGTCACACTAACTCGCAACGAGGTTTTTACTATGAATTCATACAACGGCCCTTTGGGATCGGTATTCTTGGGGTGAACATAGCTACTGTAGACCAAATCGTTATTTAGCTCTGTCGAGAAGTTCGCCACAACCACCCATAGTACGTTGATTACAATTCCTACTAAGCCCCAGAAGATTGCTAGCGACAAAGAGCCGGCAATTTTCTCGCCCACCACTTGGGTTAATAGTTGATCGATCGAACCAACTGCTGAAGCAAATGGGTTAAATCCTTCGGAAACATAAAGAAAGTTCTTCACAAAGCTGAGGTTACTGACCACGGCTGTCAAGAAACACAAAAACAAATAGACACTAACCTCTACGCCGGTTGGCATAAACCAAAGTGCTGCTTGGGCTAGTCGTGATTTGTTTGTTTCCATGATTGCAGGTACTCAAGCGAATTATATGCTATTCTCTTAAACGTAAGCAAGTTACAAAATTAGGAGAATCATGGCTCAGTCACTAGCTACCATTCGTAAAAATTGTCTACAAGCTCGGGCAGCCATGGCAAGGGCGCGTGAGCAACACTTTGCTTTGGGAGCATTTAATCTAGATAACCAAGAGACCTTGATAGCAGTGGCGCGTGCTGCCGCCAAAAAGAAGGCACCAGTTTTGGTAGAAATTAGCCAGGGCGAGGTGAATGCTTTGGGCCTGGACAATGTTCGCGACATGGTAGATAACTACAAAGCTCAATACGGTATAGAGATATTCATTAATCTGGACCACTCGCCATCGGTTGAAGCAGCCAAAGCTGGGATTGATGCAGGATTTGAATTTATTCACATAGATATAAGTCAAGAGAATCACGAGGCTACAGAAGAACAGATTATAAATGGCACGAAAGAAGTTGTTGAATACGCCAAAAAAACTGGTGCGCTAGTAGAAAGCGAGCCACATTACTTTGGGGGAAGTTCAAACCTTCACAAAGAAAAGATTGATTACGCAGAGATTAAGAAAACCTTTACTACGCCAGATGGAGCCAAGGCTTTTGTGGCTGCCACAGGAATTGACACATACGCTGCGGCTATAGGTAATTTGCATGGGCAGTACCCAGTTCCTAAGATGCTAGATTTGGAGCTATTAAAAGAGATCCGTGCCAACATAGACTGCAACATTAGCTTGCACGGTGGTAGTGGCACGCCGGGACACTACTTTAAGGACGCTGTCAAAATTGGTGTGAGTAAGATCAATATAAACAGTGACATGCGCGTGGCTTACCGCAAGACACTCGAAAAGGTGCTGGCCGAAAACCCTACAGAGTATGCCGTGGTTAAACTTATGGACAAGGTAATTTCTGCTGTTCAAGAAGTGGTAGAGAGTAAGATAGACACGTTTAACTCAGCCGGCAAGGCGGTGGTTACCGAAAAGTTGCGTTAAACTGCTAGCTTGTGGCACAATAAACGTAACAATTATGGGGTGGCATGACTAAAGTACAATCTGACATTCAAGTTTTGTCTATCGGGGACATAGTCACCGATGCTTTTATAAGGCTAGAAGATGATCAAGCTAGGGTTGTCAAAGAAGGTGACCAAAAGTGGTTGAGTATGCCATTTGGCGTAAAGGTGCCCTTTGACCATGCCGAAGTTATCGAAGCTGTCGGTAACTGTGCCAACGCAGCCGTTAGTTTTGCGCGCCTAGGTCTAAAAAGTGCATTATTTGCTAACGTTGGTCACGATCAACACGGCCGTGATATGATTGCAAGCCTCGAAAAAAACGACGTAGACACGCGTTTTGTCCATATTAATCCTGGCAAGATTAGCAATTATCACTATGTGCTTTGGTACAAAGACGAGCGTACGATTTTGATTAAACATGAGGAATACAAATACCATTGGCCGCATTTAAGGCCGCACGAGATTCCTGAATGGATATATTTTAGCTCTATTAGTAAAAATGCCTTGCCGTTCCATGATGATCTTGCCGACTGGCTAGAACTACACCCTGATGTAAAGCTGGCTTTCCAGCCTGGTACCTTCCAGATTGCAGCTGGCACCAAACGTTTGCGGAAGTTATATAAACTCACCGAGCTACTAGCCCTTAACCGGGAAGAGGCGGTTCAGGTTAGTGGCGGTAACTACCATGATCTGAATGATCTTTTTGATAAACTTCATGCACTTGGCCCCAAAATTGTGGTTATAAGTGACGGACCCGATGGTGCATACGCCTCCGATGGTACCGAAAGACTCAAAATGCCAATTTATCCAGACCCATCGCCTCCTTACGAGCGGACAGGTGCTGGAGATGCCTTTACTAGTACGTTTGTAGCGGCAATTATCAAGGGCAATACTATTGCTGGGGCATTGCAATGGGCGCCAATCAACTCAATGAGTGTAGTGCAATACGTTGGGGCGCAGAAGGGGCTGCTGAGTCAGCACCAAGTTGATGATTTACTGCGTCAGGCGCCAGCTTGGTACAGGCCGCAGAAACTCAAATAGTTTCTTTACGCTAGACAAATCGAGCTGTAAACTTAAGAGGAATTATGTCACGAGTTTTGAGGGAATTATTGTCTGCAGAAGAACCCGGCTTTAGCTCCGCTTTGCAGCAGCTTGAGTCGGCATCGGGGCATCCTGGTGTAGATGTTCGGCTTGTTTCTGAAATGAGTGTAACTATGCGAGGCAAATTGCGAGAGCTTGGACTAGACCCAGAAGACACAACACCCAAAGAACTATACCATGCTCTTCAGGCTACAATTGGTCGTCATGATCAATATATTGCTGCAGCCCTTGGTGTGAACGACCCACAGGATGTAAGCTCGTTACTTCCTAAAATAAAAGATCAGATAGTCAGAATGGACCATAGTTTACAGTGTTGGGCCATCAAAGGGGTAGCTGCCAAACAGTTGTTGAAAGTGCATCCTCCAAAAAAGGTTATGAAGCTTCTAGGCTACCGTTCAGTAGACTCTTTGCTCAAACGAGAGCATATCGGCGAACTTTTTACTGCAACCAGGTTTATCGAGAGCCCTCAATGGCAGGCAAAGCTCATCAAAAGTTATAAAAAGCTCAAAGCCAGTGACTTCGAAACACGAGATATCGAAGTAATTGTATTAGACAGTAAACGGTGGGGTAAGGCTGCGACTGATTTTATATACCAAAATCATCATAATATCACCCACAGTAAAGAGATGGGGGTAATACTTATTTTGCCATTACCGGTAGATAGGCTGCGTGGTGTTACTTTGACTATTTTCCCAATGGTTCTTCATTATATAACTGAAATCCGAATGTATAGTGCACTGTTCAAGCTCAAGCAAGTGCGCAAGGATTTCTCTACATTCTTGGTAAAAACCCTGCAAGATGATCCTTCACAGGCAGCAACCATGGCTGGGCAAAAAATTCACTGGAAGGTTATCGCCAAGCATTTTGGCAAGAAAAAAACATCTTTACCGGAGGTTTTTGAGCCACATGTTCAGGCAGAAGATCTGGTTTGGAGAAAAAGTGAAGACATTTTGTATTATATGGAGCCAGCTTTAAAATTCTGGCTTGATTTAGATTACGTCGGACTAGCAACAGCGGATGGGATAATATCGTTTAATCTGATAGATAATGCCATAAGTTACTGCAACGGTCTCGAGTATGGTCAGCAAGTTAAGTCGCACTTGCAAAGCAGCTTATGGAACGAGTTATACATGCGCTATATGGGCCAAGATCAATTAGAGCAAGAAGTTCTGGCTCAGCTTGGCGATGAACAGCTAATTGATGATTTAATTGCGGTAAAGGCTTAAGGGTCAGGATAATGTATCAAATTTGCGTATCTGGTGCGGCAGCGGGTCATAGTGCCGAAGAAGGTCAGGTTTTGGCCCGAGAGGCCGGTGCTGCTATAGCTAAAGCTGGTCATACTCTAATGACGGGTGCTACTTTGGGGTTGCCCCATCAAGCCGCCATAGGCTACAAAAAGGCTTCTGGAAAAATGAGCATGGGCATCAGCCCGGCTGCTAGCAAAGTAGAACACGCCATGAAGTATCGGCTTCCGCTCAAACCCTACGACAGCATCTTATTTAGCGGGTTGCATTATGTCGGCCGCGATGCACTGCTGATTAGTTCTAGCGATGCCGTAATAAGTATTGGTGGTCGAATCGGCACTTTACATGAGTTCACAATAGCCCTAGAAACTGATACGCCAATCGGGATGCTTCAGGGTGCCGGCGGAATTAGTAACGAAATCGAAGACATCCTGCATGCAGCCGGCAAGCGAGATAGCGAATATATAATCATCTCGAATGACCCAGAAGAACTTATTACCAAACTAACCAAACTGCTCGACAAAATGCACAAACCCTACCTAGATTTATACGATTGATGCCAACTGATACAATATAAGGATGGCTAAGTTTGAGTTGTCTAGTGAGTATAAGCCTATGGGCGATCAGCCTAAGGCAATTGCTCAATTGGTAAAGGGCCTCAACGATAGGACTAAAGAACAGACTTTATTGGGTGTTACAGGTTCGGGTAAAACCTTCACCATGGCCAATATAATCCAGCAGCAGCAACGACCAACGTTAGTTTTGAGTCATAACAAGACCCTTGCTGCGCAACTGTATGCCGAGTTTAAGCGATTTTTTCCTAACAATGCTGTGCACTATTTTGTTAGTTACTTCGATTACTATCAGCCAGAAGCATATATTCCTCGTAGTGATACATATATCGAGAAAGATAGCCAAATCAATGAAGAGATAGATCGTTTACGGCATGCAGCTACAGATGCGCTACTAACGCGACGAGACGTAATTATTGTGGCTAGCGTCAGTTGTATTTACGGCATTGGCTCTGTAGAAGATTACGATGGCTTAGCTGTACGAATAAAGCAGGGAGAGCGTCGGGTTCGCGATAAGCTTTTGCGTCAATTGACCGATATCCAATACCAGCGTAATGACATAGATTTTCACAGAGGCGTATTTCGGGTACGGGGTGACGTGTTGGATATTTTTCCAGCTGGCGAGGAAGTTGCCTACCGAGTAGAATTGTTTGGTGACGAGATTGAACGAATCACGCAGATCGATCCATTGACGGGCGAAATACTGGCTACAAAAGACGAGCTAGTAGTGTTTCCTAGCTCCCACTATGTTACGCCATTCGATAAGCTAAAAGTTGCTTTGGGCCAAATTCAGCACGAATTAGATGATCGCCTCAAGTTTTTCAAACAAAACAACCTGCTATTAGAGGCTCAGCGCTTACAACAGCGTACAAACTTCGACCTAGAAATGCTCGAAGAAACCGGCTTCGTAAAAGGTATCGAAAATTACAGTCGTTATCTTACTAACCGCGAACCGGGCGAGCAGCCCGCAACGCTTCTGGACTATTACCCAGACGATTACCTGATGTTTATCGACGAATCGCACATGACCATACCGCAGATTCGGGGCATGTACAATGGCGATCGGGCCCGTAAAGAGGTGTTGGTAGAACACGGCTTTCGCCTGCCTAGCGCTCTTGATAACCGGCCTCTCACCTTTACTGAGTTCGAGAAGCACGTTAACCAAGTGGTGTATGTGTCGGCAACCCCGGCTCAGTATGAGCTTAGTCGCAGTCCAGAACCGGCTCAACAGGTCATTCGCCCAACAGGCCTGCTAGACCCACCAATTGAGGTTCGTCCCGTATCCGGCCAAGTTGATGACCTAATAGCCGAGATTCGAGCAACGGTCGAAAAGCATCAAAGAGTATTGGTCACTACGCTTACCAAGCGTATGAGCGAAGATCTAACCGAATACCTACAAGATCTCAAGATAAAGGTAACCTACTTGCATAGCGATGTTGACACCTTGGATCGTACAGACATCCTACGAGACCTACGTTTGGGTGTATATGATGTAGTGGTAGGTATTAACCTGTTGCGCGAAGGTTTGGACTTGCCAGAAGTCAGCTTGGTGGCAATATTAGATGCCGACAAAGAGGGATTCCTGCGCAGCGAGCAGGCACTGATCCAAACGGTTGGTCGGGCGGCTCGTCACGAAGAAGGCCGAGTGATTATGTATGCCGATGCAATAACCGGCAGCATGAAGCGTACTATTGACGAAACCAACCGGCGGCGCAAAATTCAAGAAGAATATAATAAGGAAAATGGAATTACACCAACAGGTGTAAGTAAGGCAGTAGAGAAGGGTCTAAGGCCTGACTTGCCCGAGGAGGCTAAAAAAGCCAAGCTTGATCTAAAGAAAATACCCAAGGATGAATACGGCCACCTAATCAAAGACTTAACAGCTCAAATGGATCTAGCTGCCGCTAATCTAGAGTTCGAAAAAGCCGCTGAGTTGCGCGACATCATTAACGATATAAAGTCTAAAACTTAGGTTTCGAACGGTGCTTCTCCATCAGCCAAGTGAACCCTAGAGAAATCTAGATCGGCAGGGTTGTTACTACCCTTGTGGTCGACTTCTCGCAGTAGCGCAAAAATTCGTCGTTCAAGGTGTTCCATTGTTTTGGGATGAGCAATGGTTAGATGAGCACCATCGATCTCTTTGATACGCACAAGCGGGTGGTTGGCATAAATTTCTCGCCAGACGTCAGGCATACTAACTAGGTCATCTTTAAATGTTGTTACATGCAATGCCTGCATTTTTGGTACGCTTCTACCCATAATCCCAGCGTCACCGCTAAAAAGTGGCCACCAGGTAGCCAAGTTGGCACAGACAGAATCTGGATGAAGGTCAATCGTAGCAGGATAATGGATTAGTCTCTTCATGGTTAGGGTGCTTGCTAGGGTCGCAAGAGCTGCTCTCTCACCGTATATTTGTTTTAGCAAATCTTTTACGGTGTGTAGTTCAAACTTTTCGGGAAAACAGGGCGCCGTTAGGTCGCCATAGACTATGTTGCGATCATGTTGCTTAGCAAGCCATAAGATGCCTTTTCCAACCATAGCCCCACGTGATTCGCCGAGCAGTATCATGTTTTGTGTGTCGACACTTCGGTTCAGGCCTTCGTTGGCAATAGAGTCAAATATGGCATTGGTGTTGTGGGCACTTCTGGCAAGAGAAACATGGTGTTCGTCTGGGTCGACTGATTCTGGCATCTCGCCTTTACTAGGTCTATAGCTAGCTTCGGCGCCTACAAATACTGTCGGAATTCCTAGCCTCATAAAGTGCTCCACCGTTCGACGATTGTGGCCACGACTGCTGGTCCACCAGGCAGAAGTTAATCCGATGCTTAGACCTGTAATTGCATCGCGTGGAATACCGGCGACAACCGCATACGCAAAACCATCATCCATTACCACGCCATCTGTTACTATTGTGCCACTGGCGTGACGGACTGGCTCAGCTACATTTTGACGATAACTATGAACTCTAGATTCAGGCACATACAGAGACGCCTCTGGATTAATCGTCATGTTTGCATCTGTAGCTAACGCCATCATTGCTCCGTTATTAGACGTTATCATAATCGTACTCGCATGCTTAAGCTTGTCAAGTTTCCTTCCTAAGGCGCGCCTGATATAATCAAGCTCATGGATAAAACCCGACACTTGGGTTACGAACATTGGTTCGAGATGTACCTGCTCAAGGATAAACTCGACATGGCTGCCTGGAAGGCGATTGTTCTGGGTATTTCGCAATACATTGGGTTCTTTAAGAGCTGGAAATTAATTGTCTCTATAGAAAAAAGTACAGTACGGTATTTTGTGGGCACCAACAAAGACGTTGTGCTGCTGTCAAATAACCTAGAAGGCATTGTTTTGCGTCCGGTTGCAGCTGATATGGTAAAACTGCCAAATGCAATTGCTGCCGAGCGTTTTGTGCAGTATGTAGGTGGCGGCAACTTACTCGACCTGAAAGAAAAATATCAAGTAAAACGCGGCAAAGAATTAGAGATAGCCGATTTTACTATACGAACAGTTAATGCTGATAAAGCTCATGTGTTGCTAAAGATGTATTTCAAGAATGCAGCCGGCCAGTATACTGCTTCTCGCAAAACTTTACTGGCTTTGCCCGCCAATTTACTGGATGTAGATTTTGTGACTAATACCAAATATCTACGCAAGAAGCAGCCAAAATATCTAGACATCCAAAAAGCCCTGCATATAATGCAGAGCGACAATCTTAATGCTGTGTTTGAGGTGGACACTTTTCCATTCCTGCCCAAAAACTACTACCTGCCAATTACATCTTACGATTTCGAGAAACACTCGTTCATTATTGGTGCCAGTGGTAGTGGTAAGTCGAAGTTAATTACTTTGTTTGTAGATCGGCTGAGCAAATCGGGTGGCTTGCAGCAAAAATACAAGATTGTGGTCATAGACCCACACGCTTCACTCGAACATGATTTGGCTGGAATCCCCAAGACTCAGGTGATCAACTTCAAAGGCGATGAACAGTCAACAGAGTTGTTTGGTGGGGCTGGCACCGATATTTCGGCGGCTACTGAGCTGACCGGTACCTTATTTAAGTCTTTGTTGGCAGACCAGCATAATCCCAAGCTTGAGCGCGTACTTAGGTTTAGTCTGTATGTACTGATGACCGCCCAAACAATGTCACTCGATAGCCTCAAACGGCTAGTGACGGATGTCGAGTTTCGAAACCAGATTTTGGCTCATGTGCAAGGTTTTGTGCCCCAAAACATAGTTCAGTTTTTTAGGGCCGACTTCAACGAAATGCGAACCAAGTACTATAACGAGGCTATCAGCCCGATAATTTCACTTGTGGACGAAATGCAGATTCAACCATCGCTTGGCGGAAATACTCAAGATGCTGCTTCGCTAAATCAGCTAATCGGGAGCAATTTCTTAACTGTATTCTCGCTTAACAAGGTTAGCATGGGGGAGAAAGTTGTTAAGACAGTTGCTGGTTTGTTAATCCAGCAGATATTCTTGCTTGCACAGGCTCACGCGTTTAACGAAAAAGTCATCCTGATCATCGACGAAGTATCAGTGGTACAAAACCCAGCCTTAGCCAGTATCTTGGCCGAGGCACGTAAGTATAACTTATTTGTATTTCTTACCCAGCAATATTTTGGCCAGATCGATAAAGCTCTACAAGAGGCTATTTTTACCAACGTCTATAACTACTATGTGTTCCGAGTTTCCGAAGAAGACGCTAGGGCGTTAGAGGGTAACTTGACCATAGAGATTCCTAAAGAGATATTAGAAGCAGAGAAAGCTAAGGGCCTCAAACAGGATGATGTTCGTGTCCAGATGCTAACCGCATTAAATAGCCGAGAATGCTTCCTACGATTAAGTAGCGATGGCCAAATGCTTCCTTGTGTTAAAGCCAGAACTCTTGATGCCGCCCCGGCGCCTAAAATTGATGCTAGCCAGCTAAAAACCTACGACCAAGCATCTCAACAGTTACCTACTAAGTTTGTTGAGCGTACAGAAATGGCTGTGACGGCATTAAAACAAGAACAGCCACTGGTCGTCGATGCAACTTCATCAGTAAGTAGTAGCGACACGCAACAAAGGCAGGCATTTGTTGTTTCCGGGAATTCTAATACTGTGAAACATTCAGAAAACAGGCCATGGGAACAGGTTTATTCTGAAACTATGGCATCATTGGAGAGTCAGTATAGTGGCCAGGGTGTTGTTCGTGGTATGAACTTACAAGATCTACTAGCGAGTCAATCATCGAGCCGCAAAAAACTTAAGAGAAAGCGAGGCACTTAGAATGAACGAACAGCAGGCTAAAGAAATTGTTGACAGGGTGATCGGTCAGATATTCGGTTTTCAAAATCCTTTGACTCTAGACCAGGTACAACAAAAGTTTGCTTTTGATGTTCGTTTACCGCAACAAGTATTCGACTCAGAAACGAATGAACCAACATGGGCGGCATCAACAAATCCCACTAAATTCATAACACTTAAGAATAGCTGGGAAAAGCCGGAGGGTTCCTGGATACAGCCAACCCAACCACTGAATTCTATTGAGGATGTAGTCAATGCCTGGAACCGTGTCAATGCAACTACTACTGAGCGCGAAATTGATTCAGTAAACGTAGCGCAATCAGACAGTGTGTATTTCAGCGAAAACGTATTTCGTTCAACAGACATATCGCATTCTAAAAATATTGTGTTTAGTGATGGAATACAGAATGGCTGTGAATATATTGTTGCCGGTCAAAGATCTCAAGCCTCAACTTTTTGTTTGAGGCTTGAAGATAGTAACTCTTGCTCTAATAGCTTTGGCGTAGCATGGTCTAACAACATTACAAATAGCTTCTTGATTCAAGATTGTAAAGACTTGTCTGATTGCATGTTTTGCTCGCATCTCAATACAAAACGTTTTTGTATTGCTAACATGCAGTTTGATGAAGCCGAATACCATCGGATCAAAGATATGGTTATTCGCTGGATCTTGACCAATTAATATGGATTTACCAGACATTTTTCATAATGACAAATTAGCATTGCTAGTAATTGACAAGCAGGCGGCATATTTCGATGAACGTCTAGTTGAACAACGAGGCCACCATCTGCCAACAAACTCAGCAGACATACTGGAGAACATTGACAACTTGGTTGTTTTTATGCGGAACAAGCAGGTTCCAATAATATGGACACAGATGGTTGAGGATAGTGAATTATCGCCACCGAACATTGCACTGAAAATGAAGCGTGATAACTATACTTCTATATCAAATCCTGATAACGCGGCTTATGAAATTATTGGCTCTACAAAACCAGACCAAGACGAATCGGTTTTTCAAAAAATCTTCTACGATGCCTTTTCAATAAAAGAACTTGGCAAATATATGCAAAATAAAGGTGTAAAAACAGTAATTATTGTTGGCGGCTATGCATCAAGGTGCGTTTTAGCTACAGCCGTAGGCGCTAATAATCTGGGTTTAAATGTTGTTATACCGAGGGATGGAGTAGTTAACCAAGAAGAATCTATCCATGAACTAGATGCCATGTTTTCTATTGTCGACGCCATACTTGGATATGTGACTGATACAACGAATATTAAAACGCGCTTGGTATAATTCAAGCTTCTACCGAAGTTTGCTATAATCATTACAAATGGCAAAAATTACGCGCGCGGAAGTATTAAAATTGGCTCGACTTTCTAAGCTAGAGCTTTCCGAAGAAGAGATTGATAAATTCACCAAAGAGTTCGAAGAGATTCTAGATTATTTTGAACAGTTAAAAAGTGTGGATGTAGAAGGCTTAGATCCCACCTACCAGGTAACCGGGCTTAAAAACGTAAAACGTAAAGATGAGCTAGTAAACTATGGCGTGTCGCCGCAAGAACTGCTCAAAAACGCTCCGGCTCAGCAGAACGACCAACTAAAAGTTAGGCGGGTATTGTGAGTAACTGGTTGCCTATCACCGATATTGCCAATAAGGTTCAAGCTGGACATTTAAAAGCTCAAGATTTGGTTCTCAAGGCACTGGCAGCAATAGATGCTGGCCAAGACTACAAAGCTATTATTGCCAAAACAACCGACCGAGCGTTGGAACGTGCCAAAGACATCGATCAGCGAGTATCTAACGGCGAGAAGATCGGTAAATTAGCTGGTGTGCCTTTTATTGCTAAAGATAACTTTTTAGCTTTTGGGGCCGAAACAACTGCTGCAAGTAATATATTGAAAGGCTTTGATGCCCCCTACCAAGCCACAGCCATAAATAGACTTGAAGCCGAAGGAGCAATTTGCGTTGCCAAATCTAACCTAGATGCCTTTGGGCATGGCGCTAGTACAGAAAATAGTGACTTCTTTACTACAAAAAACCCGCACGATAAAATTAGGGTGCCTGGTGGTTCATCGGGAGGTTCTGCAGCGGCAGTTGTGCTCGATATGGCACCATTTGCCCTTGGGACAGACACCGGTGGCTCTAGTCGACAGCCAGCAAGCTTTAGTGGCTGTATTGGCTACAAACCTACCTATGGATTAATATCTCGCTCTGGTGTTGTGGCTATGGCTAGTAGTACAGACACTATCGGCACGCTAGCAAGGTCGGTTGATGACTTATCTGTGGTACTTGATGTTATGGCGGGAAAAGACGAACTAGACAGCACCACAGTAGAACGGCAAGCCGACTATACCGATTTAAATCCAGTACTTAGTGGCAAAAAGGTTGGTGTAGTAAAAGAATATCTGGGCGAGGGTGTAGACCCACAAGTTAAAAAGGCCACTTTGGAAGCAATCGATAAGCTCAAAAGCGAGGGTGCTGATGTACAGGAAGTTAGTCTACCCAGCCTGCCTCTAGCTTTGGCTGTCTACTATATAGTTGTTCCAGCCGAAATAAGTAGTAACCTGAGTCGTTATGACGGCCAGCGCTATGGATATAGCCACGATGTTGCCGATAATCTAGAGGCTAGCTATGTCCAATCACGCTCAATTGGCTTTGGTAAAGAGGCTAAGCGACGAATTATGATCGGAACATACGTTCTTAGTAGCGGTTTTTATGACGCCTATTATAAGCGGGCTCAAACTGTCCGTACTAAGTTGATAAACGAATTTAGTGAAGTTCTAAAAACAGTTGATTATTTAGTTGGCCCGACTGCTCCAACTACAGCCTTCAAGATTGGCGAGAATACAGATGATCCGCTAAAAATGTATTTGGCAGACATCATGACGGTAGGAGCGAGTTTAGCGGGGGTTCCGGCGATTGTAGTACCGGCAGGACAGGCAAATAACATGCCAGTTGGTTTGCAGATAATGGCAGCACAAAATAAAGATAAAGAATTGCTTGGCTTTGCCAAAGGCGCCGAAAGGGTTTTGAAATGAGGATAATTCCACGCCGAAAACTAAAGGTCAAAAAGTTCCAAGAGCAATGGAAAGAGCTTCAAAAATACTGCGCTAGCAAGGAAACTTGGGCATTGGCTGTAGTCGATGCAGATAAGTTACTTGACGAAGCTCTCAAGAAAAAAGGCATCAAAGGTAAAAGCATGGGTGAACGGCTTGTTGAAGCACAGCGCCAGCTAAGCGATAACGATGGAGTCTGGTTTGCTCATAATTTAGCTAAGAAATTATTAGAAGATTCGGTAAGCCGTTTGCGTGAAGCAGACGTTAAGAAGTCTCTTGTTGGGGTCCGACAGGCACTTAGAGATCTGGGAGCGCTTAATGATAAGTAAGGATGTACGAGAACAGTACACTGTTACTATTGGTATTGAATGTCACGTACAGCTAAAGACAAGTACTAAGCTATTTGCTGGCGTTGGTAATGATGCTCGCGAGGCCGAACCCAATACGCTAGTTAGTCAAATCTGTTTTGGTATGCCTGGGGCATTGCCTGTACTTAACGAAAAGGCTGTAGAGTTAGCTAGTCGTGCAGCATTTGCATTAGGTACACCACCGCAAAAAGTTAGCGCATTCGACCGTAAACACTATTTTTATCCTGACTTACCAATGGGCTACCAGATAACCCAGTTCAATCATCCAATCATACGTAACGGTAAGGTAACTATTGAACTAGAAGGCCAACAAAAAACTATCGGTATCCACGAAGCACACCTAGAAGCCGATGCTGGCAAAAACACACATCCCAGTGGAAGTGATTATAGTCTAGTAGACCTCAATCGTGCTGGTACGCCACTGCTCGAAATTGTATCCGAGCCAGACATGCATAGCCCGGCCGAAGCTAAGGCATATGTCCGTGAGTTATTTTTGTTAATGAAATACGCTGGTGTCTCAGATTGTGATCTTTATCATGGTAATATGCGGTTTGATGTGAACGTATCAGTCAGTAAAACCGATCAACTTGGCACTCGTACCGAAACTAAGAATCTGAACTCATTCAAGAGTGTCGAGAAATCGGCCGAATTTGAGATTAATAGGCAGATCGAATTACTAGAAAAGGGCGAGTCAGTAGTTCAGGAGACACGTGGCTGGGACGAGGCCAAGCAAAAAACCGTAAGTCAGCGAGGCAAGGAGTTTGCGCACGATTATCGCTATATGCCCGATCCAGACTTACCGCCGATTGAACTAGATGATGCTTACATTGCAAACATTAAAGAACATCTTCCGGAACTTCCCGGTATATGGCGTGATAGTTTGAGAGTGGTCGGGATTGACGATGCGCAAATAGAAGTTTTGGTTGAGGCGGAGGTCGATGACAACGGTGTAAGCAACCGATATGTCATTGAACATTTTGCAGATCAGCCAGATGATGCTCGACAGATCGTTAATTGGATAGTCAATATTGAGATACCATTGCGTGCCGAGCATGATGTAAGGCTCAATGAAGTAAGTCAACGGCTTGAATTATATAGAGCTATCCAATCACTGGTTAAAGAAAATAAATTGAGTTCAAGTAATGCAAAGCAATTACTTACGGACATTTTATTGCAGGCCGATCTGCCCGAATCAATAGAGCAACTGGCCGACCAAAAGGGTTATATTCAAGTTTCGGATAGCGAAAAAATAGAAGAGATTGTCAAAAAGGTATTAGCAGCTAACCCCCAGGCGGTGGCGGATGTTCGAGCAGGAGAAATGAAGGCCATCGGATTTTTGGTAGGTCAAGTTATGAAGGAATCCAAAGGTCAGGCTAATCCTGGATTGGCACAAGAACTAATTAGAAAACTAGTCTAAGCAAGATTAACCTTTGTGAAGCCAGCCACTCATGGTCTCGACACTTTGAGTAGCTAAAGCGGCAATATTGATTAGACCGCGATCTACGAAATTCAGGCCAGTTTCATCTATATCTGGCAAGCTAAACCCTTCGATGCCAGGGTCGCAGTCAAGATTGGCGTTCAATATTTTGCAGGCAACGTCTTTCCATCTCTCTAAATCTGACGGCTCGACTCCAAGTCTTTCTAACTTGCGCTGCTCGCGGATTATTCTAGCGCTGCTATCTAAGAAGTCAGTTAGTGAAGAGCCAGCATTAAATCCGTCTGCTCGTTTTAAAATCGCCCCTTCTTTTGACAAGGGTCTGACTCCAGCTGTGGTTGTTATTATTCCGTCGCTTACAAGTTTAATTTGGCTGGCTGTGTAGCCTAAATCCAATGTCGGTAATTCGTGCCTAGCAATAGAGGCGGCCCTTCTTTCACGCGTTGCAAAGCGTTTGGGCAGTGGACGATGTTCTTTTGCGTCATGGTAAACGCACATTGCATCAAGCGCCGGCAGGTCGATTTCATGACCATCATTGATAGCTATTTGTGCAAGTTTTCGGGCCGTCGGCCAGACATTCTCTAATATATGAAAATCAAAACCATGATAATCAAGTAATTCGTCGTCATAATGGCGACGGGCGGCCGCAACTAATACTTCGTTTTGTTGGGTTAAAACCTCTGGGTTGGTTTCTACAAGCGACATAATAATAACGACGATTTTACTCCTTTTTTAGACAGGTGCAAGCAGTGATACAATAACGACATGAATACAACTCCCAGGATACGAAAAGCCGTCATCGCGGCAGCTGGTTTCGGTACGCGATTTTTGCCCCAGACTAAAGCAATGCCCAAAGAAATGCTACCTTTGGTAGATAAGCCAATCATTCAGTACATTGTAGAAGAGTTAGTTGATGCTGGCATAGAGGATATTGTCATAGTCACTGGCTATCATAAACGGGCAATCGAAGATCACTTCGATAACACTAGCGCCGAACTTCGCAAAAACCTAAAAGATGGCAACAAGCTGGAGCTTCTTGAAGAAGTTAAGCATATAAGCAACCTGGCCAATTTTGCCTACATACGCCAAAAAGGTCCGTACGGCAACGCTACGCCATTATTGAATGCTGAACACCTACTAGGCGGTGAACCTTTTATCTACTCATTTGCAGACGATTTCGTCGAGGCCTCACCAAGCCGCTTCAAGCAATTAACTGAGGCTCATGAACAATATGGCGGATCGGTGCTAACATGTGTCCGGGCCAAAACAGATGCTGACTATAAGCGATATGGGTTTGTAGGTGGTTCAGAAATCAGTCCTGGCATGGTTGACGTTACACGCATCATTGAAAAGCCAGGCAGTAAGCAGGCGGCACCTTCAGACTTGGCCTCGGTCAGCGGCTATGTGATTGATCCGCAACTGTTCGACTATCTGCACAAGGCTAAAGACAATCTTCCTGATGGTGTTGAATTTGGTATGCAAGAATCAATGCAACAGATGATTGAAGACGGTCATCATATTTACGCCTGCGAGATTCAAAACGGTACCTTCTATGATACTGGAAATAAACTGGAATATCTAAAAACAGTAGTGGATTTTGCACTAAAACACGACAATCTAAAACAGCCATTTATGGAGTATCTAAGACAAATAGTTCAGTAAGGTATATAATATAGTCATGAACACTAGTGAGCAGATTTTGGTAATAATACTCAGCACCACATTAGCTATCTTTTTGATTATCAGTATAGTCGCAGCTGTTAAGGTTGTTCAGATACTTAACGATATCAAGCGCATCGTCCAAAAAGCCGAGAGTATTGCCGATAAGGCCGAGGCAGTTGGTGAGTTCTTTCAGGTTTCGGCTGGGCCGGCTGCCATTGGAAAGCTTATCGCTAATATTTTTCATTCCCATAAATCAAAAAATAAGGAGTAAATATGTCCAAGGGAGATGGTAAAAAGATAGCAATTGGAGCTGCTATTGCTGGTGTAGCCGGTTATGTGGCCGGTATTCTGACAGCGCCCAAAAGCGGCAAAGAAACGCGCCAGGATGTTAAAGATGCAGCCGTAAAAGCCAAGACCGAGGCCGAAAAACAACTTAAAAAACTACATAGTGAGTTGCATGTACTAATTGAAACAGCAAAAAAAGGCGCACTCAAGGCTAAGACTGAGGCCAATAAAGACCTAGACAAAGCTGTTGAGGTGGCTGCCAAAGCTAAAGACAAAGTCAGGGAAATGCTAACATCAATTCACGAGGGCGGCAGCGATGACAAGGACTTAGAAAAGGCCATCAAAGAAGCTACGGATGCAGTGAATCATCTAAAGAAATTTTTGAACAAAAAATAATAATTCTGTTGTAATATCACCCAGCGCCAGCGACAACCGCTGGCGTTTTGCGTTACAATAGATAGCAAATAAGGAGGTATATGGCTGCCGAAGTTACGGTTACTGCTCAAGACTTTGTGCATCTACATAATCATACCCAATACAGTCTTTTGGACGGACTGACTAAAGTGCCAGCCCTCATGGATTACATCAAAGATTGCGGTATGAAGTCTGTTGCCATTACTGACCATGGGACGCTTTCTGGTGTAATCGAATTCTATAAAGCTGCCAAGGAAAAAGGTATCAAACCTGTGATTGGCATGGAAACATACGTTGCCCCACGTAAACATACCGATCGTGACCCGAGTAAAGATAAAACACCTTACCATCTAATTTTGCTGGCCATGAATAATTTAGGATATGAAAACCTAATGCGGCTTAGTACGATAGCTAATTTGGAAGGTTTTTACTACAAGCCTCGTGTTGATCATGAGCTTTTGGAGAAGTATAACGAAGGGTTGATTGTATTAAGCGGCTGTATTGGTGGCGAAGTCGGAGATTTACTGCGCCAAGAGCAGTATGAAAAAGCAAAACAAACTGCCGAATGGTACAAGAGTGTTTTTGGCGATCGCTACTACTTGGAGGTTCAAGACCATGGCCATCCAGACCATAGCAGCGCCTGGCAAGAACAGGTAGCCGTAACAAAACAAACATTTAGGCTAGCCGAGGAGTTAGATATACCGTGCGCTTTGACCTGTGATGCCCACTATCTAAAACATGAAGACCAAGAGGCTCACGAGATTCTACTGTGTGTTCAGACAGGTTCGTTTTTGAGTGACGAAAAACGTATGAGCTTAAAAGA
>CAYXYR010000008.1:0-17497 GCA_964469435.1 uncultured Candidatus Saccharibacteria bacterium
GACACGAGACTGCAACAGAACGCCCGAAAGACCTCCAAGGAATCCTCCATATACAAGTCGCTGTTCGTTTGCACCGGAACAAGTTGTTACGTCGCCTGTTGCGCTGACGTTTTGAAGCAGCACACTTACACTTATGCCGACTGCACCGCCCAAAACACCGCTCCTTGCGCCTGTTACTGAATTACAAGCACTTACCGCACCACTAGCTGAGGAGTCACGAATTACTACTGGTTTGGTTTTGGTCAACACGTCCCAGGCATTCACACCAGCAGTCAATGATTCCTGTGCGCCCCCACCTTGTGCTTGAGCGCCAATTATAGCGGCCGCAACGGACCCTACAGATAGGGAAAGACCCGTACCAAGCAACCCACCGCCGATATTTGCATCGACCGATGCAGACGATGAGCTATTTTGTAATATAAACTCGCCACCCGCACCAAATATTGGGCCCAAAGGCGAAGTAGCTATACCAACAAGCCCGCCAGATACAAAGCCGATAATTGACCCGCTAGATTGCAAACGATCTAACGTAAGTGTTTGGTTAAAGTTCGCGATAATCTTATCAGGAGATGAGCTCTGATCATTGCCATTAGCATACGCAGCACTAATTACAGCTGGTACATCTGCTATATTGGGCAACGGTACAACGGCACCAAATACACCACCCGATATGTTTCCAAGTATGGTTGCGTTATTTACCTTGATATTCGATATCGTGCCATTGCCAACCATGACTCCGGCTACACCGCCTACGGCAAAGCGGGGGAACGATGCAGCAGCAGGAGTATCGGGCAGACCGTTTCCATTCGGATCTATGTTTTGACTCAGTGTAAAATTGCCTGATATTGATGCGTTCTCGAGCGTAATGTTTGTTAGGTTAGCGCCGGCTACCACACCGAATAGTCCTACACCAGAAAACGATTGGTTATCGGTCTGGATATCCCGTTGGATGGTTAAGTTGCGTATCTTGTAGCCTTTGCCGTCGTATGATCCCAAGAACACACCCGTCTCTCTACCAATCACCTGGAAGTTTGCTATGTTTGAACAGTCTATGTCAGCCGTCTGAATATAGTTAGCCTCTAGGTCGTTGTTTACATTTTGCAAATCTTCACAGGTGGAAACCGTCTTGTTTGTAGGTAATTTTGTTCGTACCCCAACCGTATCAGACCAAGGGCCGCTACCGCCCGCATTGAAGGCGTTTACACGAAATTCAAACGGCGTATCTTGCATTAATAAAGGAATATTAGCTGTAAGTATCGGTGCCGAGACCTTTAAAGACGCCCAGTCATTGTCTGTAGGCCGTTTGAAGTTAATTGTATATCCCGTTGCCCCCTGAACTTCTTCCCAGCTAGTAGTCGCACCATAAACGCTGGTAGTCACCGAAAAACCTGCTGGTGCTGTTTCGGGCATGCCAGTTGCGAATTGGTATGGATTCGAAAATAATCCATCTAGATAAGATCCTGTTGCGCTTTCGACAAAGACGGTCCGTACCCTAAAGCTGTATGTGCCAGGAATAGTAAGACCAGATATTGTTTTGGTGGTCGTGTTGGCGTCTGGCGTATTACTTGAGTCGTATTCTTGCCAGTTTGGATTGTTGTTACCATCATCCCGATAAAAAATTCTGTATGATGCTATGCCATCTGCACGACCCTGAGAACCTTGCGGTGCTGACCAGGTTAGAATAAAGTCGCTGCCCTGACGCGACACTGCTAGATTAGTTGGCCCCTCGCTTCGTACCGAAGTTTGCTTTAGAGCTGGTAGTTCAGTTGCTGATAATTGCCATATTTTTGTTTGATCCCAAGAAGAAAAGAAAGCCCAGGAATCGGTAAAATCTGGTGGGTTTGGGTCATTAGGGTCTGCAATAGCAGGGCTGAAGAAGTTAGGTTGACTTGAGCTGTCGTTAACTCCGCCGCAACTAGTTACGCCGTCACGACTCTGACCGCAGGATGATTTTGTTGTGCGCGTAATGTCGAATTTGTT
Organism: uncultured Candidatus Saccharibacteria bacterium; assembly: GCA_964469435.1. Lineage (GTDB taxonomy): Bacteria > Patescibacteriota > Saccharimonadia > Saccharimonadales > AWTP1-31 > CAYUBG01. The sequence goes on from CAYXYR010000008.1 coordinate 1,981, forward strand.
TGAACTATAATCGGCTGTTATGTCGGTTGGCACATTATCTGCCGCCCATATTGTTCCATAAAATCCGTTACTATTAGTGCCGTTTTTTACTTGGGTTGTCGCAAAATTGTTTCGTAGTAATGGGAACGCGGTAGAATCACCCTCCGCTTTTATGGTCCCGACAAATCCACCGGTATTTGGCACGCCGGAGCTACTCTTACACTCAACACTTCCTGAAGCATACGATCTATCAATGTTCGCGCCAATCCCACTATGACCCTTAGAAATGTACCCTACGAGTCCACCACAATCGCCATTAGTAACAGTAGTGTCACTACCTACTTCTATTGTTGCTTTAGAAAAACTGTCTTCTATTAGATTTGTGCCAGTATTGGTATATTCGGGGCTGGTATACATAGCACCCACTAACCCACCGGCAGCAATATTGATGTTTACAGCTGGATTACCTGGAACAATCACTTTGCCAGAGCTAGAGCTACGACGAATCACACCGTTGTGGATACCCACCAATCCACCGACGGAAGCGCCATTACCCGGATAGTCCGAAGCGCTACCATTGGCTTGCACCGCTAGATCACTGTGTATGTTAACTAGCTCACTTGTCCGCAGCTCGTCAACAAATGCACCGACAGCCCTTCCGCCATTTATGTCTACCCTGTTAGCGTTAAAGACACTTTTGGTAAGTTTAACGTTTTTGAATAGTGCATAGTTAGGATACGAGAATAAACCTACGGCATATTTACTAGGGCGATTTATGTATAAGTCTTTAATTTCATAGTTTCGCCCATCAAAAACAGAGCTAAAATTAGAAATCGGTTCAAAACCCTGGCCATTATTCCAATTTTGCGTATCGCCACAGTCGATATCATTCATCAGAACAAATTGGCCAGTTGTTCTGTTTTTAATTTCCTGTAATTGAGCACAGGTAGTGATCTGGTACGGATCATCTGAAGTACCTAGGCCGCTCCCTGTGAATGCTTTAGCACGAGCTGGTGCTACCACCGCAATATAATAAGAAGCAACAACAAAAACCAAGACGGTAGCAAAAACAGCACCTAGTAAGCGAATTCGTCGAGATGACTTCGTAAGTATATGCTTAAAGTTATTGATGTTCATGTTCACACGTTCTTTTAATAATACTATAGCAAATATAATGGTTATGTTAAAATCAAATTAACCCTTAAATAACTAAACATAGGTGAGGTAATTATGGAACTAAAATTACAGGCTTCTCCAGAAGAAAAGCCCTCAAAGAAATCGTCGCAAAGTACATTTAGAAGCTTACTAACTGTGGTACTGCTTGTAGGTATTTTTTCGCTACTAGTTGGTGGGGGCGGTTATTATGTAGGTTATCAAATAGGCAAGAAAGAAGGTGCCCGAGCAACCGTAGCTTCGGTAACAGACCTACTAAACCCACTCAAGGCAATTTCCGACAATGCAGCCTTCCCATATACCGCAATCGGCAAAGTAAGCAGCGTTAGCAAAGACAAGCTTACTGTCAAGCTACCTGACGGCACCGAGAAAACTATGGCTTTAAACGATAAAACTACTGTATCCAACGGATCGAAAATTCTAGGTTTAAGCGACATCAAGAAAGATGCTAACATCACCGCATTTACCACTGGCAAAGGCAAAGACCTCATCGCTACGCGTATCGTAATTCGTTAATCTAACTATTCTTATATAAACGCTAGTCTCGTTTGAGCATAACCGTGAAGGCTTCGGCTGGAATATCCACTTTGCCGAAGCGCTTCATGCGCTTTTTGCCTTTTGCTTGTTTGGCTAGTACCTTTTTCTTTCGCGATACATCGCCACCATACAACCCGGTAGTAACATCTTTGCGGTAGGCACTGATATCTTCGCGAGCAATGAACCTACCACCAATACCAGCTTGTAAGGCTACCTGGAAGTTCTGACGTGGAATCACTTCTTTGAGCTTTTCTACTGTCTCTCGCCCTAGTCTTTGGGCTTCGCTGCGATGGGTCATCACACTCAAGGCTTCCACCATCTCGCCAGCTACATAAAAGTCCACACGCACCAGATCTTCAGCCCGGTAATCATCTAGCTCGTAGTTAAAACTGCCATAGCCACTAGTAATACTTTTGAGCTGATCATAAAAATCTGTTAGCAAGTTGGCAAGTGGCGCTTCGAATTCTACCAAAGCCAGTTGTGCGTCGACGTAGCTAAGGTTTTTTTGCAAGCCACGCTTACTTGATATTAGCTGGATCACGCCACCAACATACTCTTTTGGCACCACCACCTCGCCTTTAATCCATGGTTCACGAATCTCGATAATTTTGGCCGGGTCAGGCAAGTCAGCAGCCGACTTTATATCCATTTCCTCGCCGTTAACCATTGTTAGTTCGTAATCAGTCGATGGATTGGTAACAACCAGGTCTAGGTTATACTCGCGCTCCAACCGTTCACGAACTATATCCATATGTAATAGCCCTAGGAAGCCAATCCGCACCCCAAAACCTAGCACCGGCGAATTCTCGGGCGTATACTGCAAAGCTGAATCGCTTAAAGTAAGCTTTTCTATAGCGTCTTTTAGCTCCTGATAATATTCGTTGCTTTCTGGGAAAAAACCAGCGTAAACAAACGGCTTGACGTCTTTATAGCCTGCCAGAGGCTCACTGGCCGGGCTGCGCACAAGCGTAACCGTATCTCCAACCTTGGCTTCTCTAGTAGTTTTGAGGTTTGTAACTATATAGCCGATCTCGCCTTGCTTTAGGTTGTTTAGCGGCGACATCTGTGGCTTTAGAGCGCCCACCTCCAGGGCAATACCGTGTGCCCCCGTTGCCATCATCTTTATATCACTAGACTTGCCAATTTCTCCATCAACCACACGAACATACAAAATCACTCCACGGTAATCATCGTAGTAACTGTCGAATATCAGAGCTCGTGTCTGTTGATTTGTGGTGCTGATGGGAGCAGGAATATCTTGCACAACCCGTTCCAAAACCGCCTCAACTCCCTGCCCTGTTTTGGCACTTATGTGTAAAATATCTTCTTTTTTGCAACCTAATAAGCTAATGACTTCAGCACTAACCCGTTCGACATCGGCTGCCGGCAAATCGATTTTGTTGAGGACCGGGATGATGGTTAGGTCGGCCGCCATCGCCAAATAGACATTGGCTAGAGTTTGAGCTTGGATACCCTGACTGGCGTCAACTACCAAAATTGCCCCTTCGCAAGCCTCAAGGCTACGAGAAACTTCGTAGCTAAAGTCCACATGCCCAGGTGTATCGATCAAATTCAGTTCGTAATCTTTATACTGCATACGCACTGGAGCTAGCTTGATAGTAATTCCTTTTTCGCGCTCTAGGTCCATCTTGTCGAGTAGCTGAGCCTTCATGTCTCGCTTTTGCACCGTACCAGTCAATTCTAGTAGGCGGTCGGCTAGGGTGGACTTGCCATGATCAATATGGGCAATAATACAGAAATTGCGAATGTGTTCTTGGTTCATAATAACCACGCTATTATAACAGAGGTAGCTCTGTTTTGGTTGATCTTGCGGGCTAATTTGCCTATGCTTAGAACAATGGACAAATTACACAAACTCAAAGAACGGTTCGACGACCTAAACCCATGGACCAAAAACATCGTTATATGGACAGTACTTTTTGCCACAATTGGAGTGTTGTTTTTGGTTCTGGTCAACGCCCAAAGCAAGTAAATCAGACTTAGTTCATTCGGATGGGTCGCAACATAAATCGCCAAACAGATCGCATTTTGCGCACGACTGGTATAGCCTCATCAAGACTAAACAACGATGACAAGGCTAAATGCACGCCAAACGTAACTGAACTAATAATGGCCAGTTTTGTTCCAAGGGTTATAAAACCTGTGTCGCGGGCGCTTAGCGGGAACAAACTAATCATAGTAAAAGCCGCAATCACACTAAAACCAGTAACCGAAAAGATACGGCCGACCCCACTCCAAAACTCACGGTTTAATAATTTTGGATCGCGCCATAACATTATGCTAGACAATATAAACAACTGACAGCCAGCTACGATTGACTCGGCCAAGGCAATACCGCTAGCTCCGTAAGTACTTGGCTTGGCCAGATTCATAACCAGTACTATATTTAGAACAATCGCAAACAAAGAGTCAATGAGGGGTGTCCAGGTGTCTTTTTTGGCATAGAAATATCGGGAAACGATGGTGTAAATTGTCCTAAAGAAGATAGCGCCACACAAAAACCCAAATATCACAGCTATTTCGGGCGCGTTTCGACTAAATATCATGCGAGCCAAATAACCACGCGCAAAGTAACAAACCACAATAACTGGCGTAGAAATCCAAATCATCACACGAAGTACCATCAAAAACTCCCTATGAAAACCAGCTTCATCACCCTTGGCTAATTTGTCGTTCATGCGTGGGAATACCGCTGACGAAATTGCAGTACCAATCAGCAAAGTTGGAGCCGTGTGAAGTGTATATGCGTTCTCGTAAAAACTAATGTAGCCCGTGCCCAGACGCCTGGCAAAATTAGTATCGACAATACTGTTAATAGACATAATACCTTGGTCAATAGAGCGCGGGGGTAACTGGCGCAATATCCGCCGAAAGTCTGGCATCGACAGATCGATTTTGCGGTTGTAATGAAAGTCTAACCCTACCAAGCCCAGGAAAGAGATAAATAGCTGTAATAAAGCCCCTATCAATGCCCCAATACCTAAGCCTACTAAGCCAACGTTGTCCCGAAATATAAAGATGCTAAAAATTATCGATAGGTTATAAAGAATCGGTGCCATCGCATAAAACAAGAACCGGCCGAAGGTCTGCTGTACGCTAGTAAGCACACCTGATATGGTGAACAACATTGGGTTAAATGCAATTAACCGCATAATCATTACAGCGTTATGTGTTTGCTGGGGGTCTAATTTAGGAGCCACGATGTAATGGATCAACGGCTGTGCGAATATGAAGATAATCAGACCTACTACAAACATAATGACTGTCAGTAAGTTCATCAGGCTAGTCGAAAGACTCCATACGCCCTTGCGGTCGTGCTTGTGTAGATGTTCGGCCAGTACTGGCATAAAGGCTACACCCAAAGCACCAGCAGCGATGGTAAAGAAAAAGAAATCGGGGATTTTAAAGGCGGCAAAAAATGCATCGGTACTATTTGGTCCAGTTGCCACAAAGTTAGCATTGACCAACTTCACACGCAAGAAGCCTAAAATCTGACTTATGAAAGAAGATGCTATCAGTAACGTAGCAGCACCGCTCAGAGATATGCGCTTATTGGCGCGTCGCAAGATTCGATTCATTGGGTACTATTATAAAGAGGTTTGTAGGGTAACTACAACGACGGTTTTGATGTTATTTTCAAAATAACCAGATCACTTGCTTAAATAAGTATTGTTAGGCGTGCTCAACACCGGCTGGGAGTTTGCTGTCTTTGAGAATCTCTAGAACTTCTTCGGCTTCTACGGTCTCTTTTTCTAGTAGCCTATCCTTTAGTGCGTCCAGCTGTTTGCGGTTGGCCTTGATGACAGCTCGGGCACGAGTCGCAGCTTCTGTAATCAAAGCTTCTACTTCTTGGTCAATTACTTTGGCAGTGTCGTCAGAGTAGGTTCGCTCGTGAACCATACGCTCTAGCATCATGCCTTCATCAACATGGAAAACTTGATCTTGTAGCTTACTGCCCATACCTTGATTAACCACCATATCGCGGGCCAACTCAGCGGCTTTCTGTAAATCATTACCAGCACCAGTAGTCACTCGATCGCGTCCATAGATCACTTCTTCTGCAATACGGCCACCCAGCATACGTGCCAGGATGTCTTTGTATTCCAAGATAGAATGGTAGCTTTTGTCTTCGGGCGGGATGAACCAAGTAACACCGCCAGTACCGCCACGGGGGATTATCGTAACCTTATGAACCATATCACTCTCTGGCAATACATGACCAACAATCGCATGGCCAGCTTCGTGGTAAGCGGTCAGCTCTTTTTCTTTATCGTTCATCACCTTGCTCTTGCGTTCTGGGCCAATTGCCACCTTCTCGAAAGCTGCAGTGACATCATCGTTGGTAATCTCTTTGCGATTATTACGCGCAGCAATAATGGCCGCTTCGTTAGCAATATTGGCCAAATCAGCACCAGATGAGCCAGCGCTTTTTGCCGCTAAGGCATCTAGATTAACATCTTTGGATAAAGGCTTTTTACTAAAGTGAATGCTCAGAATAGCTTCTCGATCTTTACGGTCTGGCAAATCGATGTTTACTCTGCGGTCAAATCGCCCTGGACGCTGAAGAGCACTGTCGAGCACATCGGCTCGGTTGGTTGCGGCCAGCACAATAACGTTGGCGCCCTGCTCGAATCCATCCATTTCCACCAAAATTTGGTTGAGGGTTTGTTCGCGTTCATCATGACCACCACCCATACCACTACCACGCTTACGGCCTACGGCGTCAATTTCGTCTATAAAGATTATGCAAGGTGCATTCTTCTTGGCCTTTGCAAACAAATCTCGGACACGGCTAGCGCCAACACCGACGAACATCTCGACAAACTCCGAACCAGAGATACTAAAGAATGGTGCGTTTGCTTCGCCGGCAACAGCCCGGGCTAACATAGTTTTACCCGTACCAGGAGGCCCCACCAAAAGCACACCCTTAGGTATCTTTGCGCCAACCGATTCAAACTTTTTGGGATACTTTAGAAACTCAACAACTTCTTGCAGATCTACCTTTGCTTCTTCGCTACCTGCTATATCTTTGAAAGTTACTTTGTCTTTTTCATTACCATACAAGCGAGCCCGGCTCTTTCCAAAGCTTAGAGCTTGATTGCCTTGTCCTTGCGCGCTTCTTAGCATAAAGAACAGGACCACACTGATAAGAACTACGGGGATTATGCCACTGGCCAAGTTGAGCCAAAAACTACTGCCATTAGACTCTGGCTGGACATCAACGTTGACGTTACGATTTGTTAAACCTTGCTCGTATATACTACTGCCAGATTCCTTATATGACTTTTCAGTTGGTTTGTCACTGTCTTTGGGGGTAACTTCTATATTGTTACCTTTAATTGTTATCGACTTTATCTCACCCTTATTAGCTCTAGATATAACGTCCGAAAACGCCACGCTTTTTAGGTTAGTTGGCTGACTCATTGATGCAAAAACGACAAGGCCAATCAAAATAAGCAGAGCGACAAAACCCGCGTTTTTGAAACCTTTACGTTTTGCCCCACCTGGTAGATTGGTATTCTTGAAAGATTTTTTATCCATACAATTGACTATTATACTGCCCCGTCGTCCAGAATACTAGCGGTCTGGCGACGTGAGTGCTAGTGTGTCTTTATTAATTCGCAGACTATTGTTTGCATCTATATCCACTGTCTTGCCACTGGGCAGTACTTTGGCCGCGACCACTATGCGCTCGATTGTCTTGGAATCAAAATTACGGACATCATGCGACCTAAGCCAAGTTGCAAGCACTTCTTTAGCAACCAAATATGGTAAGCCAACAAACCAGTGTCGATCTATAATGCGAGAATCCGACTGTCCCTGAATCATTGTGCTTAATATATTGTCAATGTTGCTATTAGTAGTTTGGGCATTTTGGACAATCTCTAAAAGAGCCTTACGCCCTTCGGGGCCCAATCTTGGCAAAATGATATGACGTACATAATTACGAATAATTGCAGTGTCGGCATTGGTGTGATCTTCACGCCAAGCTAGATTTTTTTTGGTTGCATATTCGTATAGGTTAGCCTTAGTAAGATGCAATATTGGTCGTCGAATATCCGGGCGGTCAGTCAATGAACTAAGGCCCTTTCGGCCAGTACCCCTGAGTATGTTTATAATTGCTGTTTCTAGCAGATCGTCTTGATGATGAGCTGTGATGATAGCCCTAGCATCGGCCGACTTTTGAACCTTTCGTAAAAATTCGTACCGAGCATCGCGAGCTTTTGACTCACTTGCACCAGCGCCCAATCTGCCCTCAGCATGAACAAATTTCAAACCCCTATCACTAGCGTGCTTTTGAGCTACCTCCCGATCTTTAAAAGAGTCGGGCCGGATGCCGTGGTCAAAATGAGCTACCGTCAATTCTAGGCCCACCATACCGTGCAGCAAATCTAACAGAGCTACCGAATCCACCCCACCAGACACAGCCACAACATACTTCCCAGGCTCAATAAACACGTCCATATCGTATAATTCTACTATGAAGAGACTTTATTATGTTCGTCATGGCCAAACAGTCATGAATACCCAGGGAATTTACTCTGGTCATACTGACACACCCCTAACCGAAGAGGGCCGTCGCCAGGCCAAGCTGGCTGGCCAAGCTGCCAAGAATATGGGCATAGATCTGATCATATGCTCTCCATTATCCCGCGCCGTCGAAACGGCCAGAATTATTGCCAGCGAGATAGGATACCCGATAGACAAAATCGAGGTCAACCCGGACCTGATAGAGAGGAATTTTGGCGCTATGGAGGCCACACCATGGAGCCCCGAAGCCAGCAAGTCAATTAGCCAGCTTGGCATTACTGTTGACGTAGACGGCATAGAGCAGATTGATAACATGATTACGCGTGCCAAAAAGGTTGTAGATTACGCACACAAACATCCTTCCCGGTCAGAGCACATACTGCTAGTTGGCCATGGTGGAATCGGCCGCGCCATACGCCACCACGTCAAGCCTGATCACGACTTCCATGACCACATACCCAACGCTGAGCTTGTCCGCTGGATGTAGGCTTTAATTTATTGCTCCAAAGTTTGCCAGGTATTTTTGCTTGAATTCCAGGAATGTACCATCGATTATAGATTCACGGATGCGATCAACCAACTGTACTACAAAATATTCGTTGTGAATTGAAGCCAGTGTTAGTCCTAGAATTTCTTCGGCTTTAAATAGATGATTAAGATAGGCCCTAGTATGATTTTGGCAAGTATAGCAACCACAATCCTCGTCTAAGGATGAGAAATCGTCTTTGAACTGGGCATTTTTGATGTTCAGCTTGCCTGCCGAAGTATAGATACTGCCATTGCGGGCTTGGCGTGTAAAGGCTATACAATCAAATGTGTCGCAGCCGTATTCTATACCCAAAAATAAATCGCTAATGGCACTGCCAATGCCAAGTAGATGCTTGGGTTTATCTTCGGGCAATTCTTCGTTTACCCAACGAACTACATCAGGTATCTCGCCAGGTTCGAATACACCACCAATACCAAAGCCATCGACATCTAGCTTACCCAAAAACCTCGCCGATTCCCGACGCAGATCTTCTTCCCTTGCCCCTTGTACAACTGGCCACAGCGCCTGATAAGGTTTGCTTTGCTTTTGATGATTGGCCCATTGTTTTTGGTGTTCAGTCACACACCGTTCGGCCCATTTATGCGTACGATCTAGTGCTGTTCGTAAGTAGTCTTTGGTGGCAAGTGGCGAAGTTAGCTCGTCAAAGGCCATATGTATATCGGCACCAATCTGCCATTGCAACTGCATGCTACTTTCGGGAGTCATACGAAGTGATGACCCATCTAGGTGTGAACGAAAACTCACCCCCTCATCATCTACCTTTGCAAGCTGGCTTTGGCTATGTATGGCCTGATTGGAATCGCCCTTAGTACTATGACTTGTGGCGTCGATACCCTTTTTGTAAGCCATCCCCAAACTAAAAACCTGGAACCCACCACTATCGGTAAAGGTTGGCCCGTCCCAATTCATGAACTTAGCAAGCCCACCGGCCTTTTCTACAAGATCCGCGCCGGGGCGCAGCATTAAGTGATAGGTATTAGCTAGTATTGCCTGTCCGTTCATGCCCCGGACCATGTCGTTGGTAAGCGCCTTTACGGTGGCCTGTGTTCCGCCTACAATAAATGCCGGCGTCTGAATATCACCATGCGGCGTATGCAAAACACCTGCTCTTGCCATAGTACCAGTCAGTTTTTTAGTTATGGAGAACGAATAATCTTTATTCATTAATGTAACCCAGTTTTATTAACCTTGCTCGTGTGGGTGGTGTTAGCTTAAGATCAGAGACTGTGCTGAGCGGATACCATTTGGCGTTAACAAAATCATCCATACCACCAGTCGGTAGCTCATTCGATGACTTATCAAGCTGCACAATGTAATCTATAAAACGCATCACAACACGTACCCGCTCGCCTGTATCGCGCAAAGTTTTTTCACTCTCACCAGTATTTATATCTTCACACTTTGTAGTGTTATGGCCCTCAATATCGATGCCTGTTTCTTCCAGAATTTCACGGTGCACCGCTTGTTCGTCAGTTTCTCCTGGCTCTTTACCCCCACCCGGTACAGCCAAGTGACCAGCATAAACTCCAACTTCGCCTAAATAAATTGCTTTATCTTGGCTGATTAAAAACGCACCTACAATGTCTCGTTTGATCTCTCTCATACTGCAATATCATACAGCAAACAGGGGTGATTTTGCTAGTTTGTTTGTAAAATGATCAACAAAGGCTTGTCAAAAATGTAACGTTCGTTACAATAAACTTGTAACAATCGTTCCAATAATATGACACAAGCAACACGTACCACCATACTCACCTACGCCAAACAGATCTTTGCTCGCAGTGGCTACGATGGGCTCTCTATGCGCATACTGTCCGACGAGAGTAAAGTTGGATTATCAAGCATCTACCACTTTTTTACTGACAAAGATGTTTTACTGGAGGAGATATTCAATCTAACCAATACTCAGCTGGGTATCGAACGATCAAAGTTAGCCAATCGCAAAACTGCGTCTGCCCTTTTGCAAGATCGCATCAAGTTCCAATTCGATCACATAGAAGATGTAGTGTTTGTACTTAAGTACTTTTTACATTATCGACCTCGCTTCGAACACTTGCGTCGCGGTTTTGTTCCCGCCAAGGCCTACCTGCATATAGAAGAGGTGTTGCGTTTAGGTAACCAAACTGGCGAATTTACAATCGCCGAGCAAGATATTGAAAAAGAAGCCAAAGTTGTTACTCATGCCATCAATGGATTTTTGCTGGAATATTACCCCGACCCACCTACTGGGCGTGAGCTACACGAGGTTAGCCAGTCACTTCACCGGTTTATAATGCGTTCTCTAATTCAAACAAAGGAGGGTAAATATGAGGATCTAAAAATAAAGAACTGACGCCAGGCGGGCAAATCAGTTCTCTTCCACATAAATGTAGCAATTTAACTATAGTAAAGGGTAACTATTAATGCAAGACAACAAAACAACCCCAATGATCATAGGTGTAGTGGTAATAGCACTAATCGCAGTAGGAGCATTCTTCATCTTCCGTAACAAAGATGACAAGAAAACTACTTCGACACAGACCTCACAGAGCCAAACACAGACCAAAAAAGAAGCACCAATGGAGAGCAAAAACATCGTCGAGATTGCCAGTGGCAACCCAGACTTTTCAACTTTGGTAACAGCCGTAAAAGCAGCCGGCCTGGTAGATACACTGAGCGGCAGCGGTCCATTCACAGTATTTGCTCCAACCAACGAAGCATTCAACAAACTGCCTGCAGGCACACTTGATAGCCTACTAAAGGATCCTGCAAAACTAAAAGCCATCCTGACCTACCACGTAGTTAGTGCTGACGTTAAGGCGGCAGATGTAGTTAAGCTAACCAAAGCAACCACAGTAGAAGGCAAAGACGTAGCCATCAAAGTAGATGGCAGCACAGTAAAAGTTAATGATGCCACGGTTACTAAGACCGACATCGCAGCCAGCAACGGCACTATACACGTAATAGACACAGTTTTGCTGCCACCGGCCAACTAACATAAAAACATGCACAAAGACGACCCAGTGCCGCGGGTCGTCTTTTTACTGGGAACCTGGCCAGGCTATAGCTCCTCGACTCATGATAGTAGAAGTACTCAAACCTAGTGCAGTAGCCACATCAACAGGTAAGCTTACGCCAGTTTGATATTCTGGGCTATTAGTGCGAATGGCATAATTTTTTGTTGCCATATCATTAAATGGATTTGTAGAGCCAACATTGTCTTTACCATTAATTTCGTACTTGGGATGGGCTGATTTAAATGTGCTCAATGATCTGTCGTACTCGGCAGATACTCCGCTAGTTAGCCATTGCACCAATATAGGTGAGGTTGATGTTCGATAATAACTGTTATGGTCTAGTACTTCCATAAAATTATCTGGGTTGGTTTGCCCGCTGGCGTTCTGTGCGAGCAGTGTGCTTTGAGAATTGCCATACATAATGTTATTAGCAACTTGTATGTTCATAGTGTCAGGGCCGATCTGCCCAGCGCTCCAACCCCCAGCACCAATTGTGCGACTATCATCGTAGATCCACATTGACGTTACTGCATTATTAACTAGCGTATTGTTATATATTTTAGTTGTAGCCGAGCCAACGCGAATACCGTGACCTTTATTTCCATAAACCAAGTTAGACGCAATTATGCCCTTACTAGAAACTTCGTAAAAAATTCCGTCTAGGCCATTATTGCGAGCTATATTATTCACAATAATCGCGTCTGAGCAATTTAAATCGCACCACAAACCATGGGCGCTACCTACGGCGTTTTCGAACACGTTGTTTTTAGCAGTAAATCCCGTCATATGAGCCATCTTTATGTTAGAAGGCCCGCAAGCTCTATTGCAGTAAGTACCACCATGTTCGTGATTATTGCTATTAAATACACTCGATTCGATCAAAAAATCGTTACGATTACTGCCCGAGCTTGCGGCGCCATTGGCCGTCATGCCCGTGCCACCATTGAAGGCTACGACCGTATTGCGAATGACCGTTCCATTGCGAGGGTTGCTAAAAGCTACAGCATTGGTCGAATTTGCTACAAATACAGAATTCTCTAATACGGTCTTATTAGAAAAGTAAATGACTCCTCCGGTTAGGGTACCTTCGCTACCATTTGTAGCATATCGTCTAAACCCGATCCCCCTAACTGTATATTGATTGGAGTCGGCGCCACCTAAAGACATTACTGAAGGCCGAGCGCTCAATTCTACCTGCTTAGATGTCGGGTCGGTCCCTATATATATTCGCCTAGCATACCAATCATAATAAAAGGTACCGCCACGAACCTGCGCAATACTGGCAACCTCCTGCTGGCTTGAATTATTGACGAAGACTTGCTGTGGATCACCCGCCATCGGAAATTTTGGATCATTCGAAGCGTCCTCGTACATGCATTTTGTCTGTTTGACTGAAGTGTCTGTTGTGCCGTCACTTTTGCGCTGAGGGGTATAGGGCGGGGTCGTATAACTGTAATAGCTGCCTCCACAAAAACTTGGGGTCTCCCAGGCATGATACCAGTGCCCTTGTCCATCGCTAATCCACCCGCTATTCACGATGTCTGAGCCATCAAACCAAGGAGATTCATTTGGGTAAGCCTGAAATGTTAAAGATTTAGAAACAATAGCCGGACCACTAGTGCCTCCGGCCGTGTACCAATCACGGTAAGTTCCACCGCGAACTACGATAGTACCGCCGGCAACCGATTTTGCGATGGCTGCATTTAAAGTTTTTACAGCAGAAGTAACAGCTTTACCATCATTAGAGTCGTTACCATCTGTCGCCATATATATGGCTCCTGACGGTATGGGGTAGTTGGTTTTTGGTATAGTGCTCCCTGTTTCGTCAAGGCCAAGCAACCCAGGGCTACAATTTCCAAAGCGTACAGCAGACTGTTTAGAAGCGGCGCTTGAATTAATCTCGCCCATGCAGTCGGCTTCTCGGGATCCATCTTCCGAATCCACTGCTTTTGTTTGTACGGCTGCTTTTGCGAAGAATAGTAACATCAAGCCAACAACCACCAAACTAGCAACGATAACCAAAGCTCTAGGTTGCAGAAATCGCCTGTTCGAAAATAGCTGTTTTGCCCTACCCATTAAAGATTATTATAAGCTATTGTTACCCAGCACTGAACTTAATGTATTAACATACTGTCGCCGTAACTAAGAAATTTATAACCTTTAGATATAGCATAAGTGTAGGCAGCCTTCAGATTATCCCAACCCGCAAAGGCAGCCGCCATCATTAACACTGTTGAGTGCGGAGCATGAAAATTAGTTAACAAAACATCGACAATTTTGAAATCATAACCTGGGTATATAAAAATATCCGCCTCGCCGTTTATATCTTGGCTGGTGCTCATAATTTGTTTGGCTGCAAATTCGAGAGTACGTGTCACCGTGGTACCGACAGCCACTACCCTACGATTTTCACGCTTGGCTAATCGAATCGCTTCTGCCGAGGAGGCTGGTATCTCAAAGTATTCTTGGTGCATTTTATGTTCGGTCACATCATCTACACGGATAGGCATAAATGTTCCTAGCCCTACGTGCAGAGTTATCTCTGCCACCGTAATGCCCTTTTCTTTAATGCGTGCTAGAAGTTCTTCGGTCAGATTTAAACTGGCCGTAGGAGCTGCAACACTACCCTTCTGTTTAGCAAAAACTGTTTGATAGCGAGCCCGGTCTTCTAGCGAATCTTCACGATGCATATAGGGCGGTAGTGGAACATGCCCCATTTGTTCGGCTAACTCCCATAAATCTTTTGAGCTAGATACTTTTGCTGTGCCATTTTGGAAAACTTCATCTACTGCTAGTTCGGTTTTACCAACAAACAGTTTTTGACCAGGTTTAATCTTGCGGCGATACATAACCAGTGATGAATGATGGTCTTTCGTTTTTCCATGCTGTTCTAGAAGTAACAATTCCCTGTCGTTGCCTTCCCCTGTTTTGGCCAACAACCTAGCCGGCAGAACACGAGTGTTGTTGATCACCAATAGATCTCCGGTTTGCAAGAATTCAACTAAATTTGCATAAAGTTGATCTTTTACTGCACCCGTGCGCTTATCCATTACTAGCAAGCGTGACGCACCACGCTCTGTGGGCGGATGCAAAGCTACTAACTCTTCGGGCAAAGTATAGTCAAAATCAGATAGATTCATTAATTTAGCCAAATTACCTGATCTTTGTATTCTAGCGATCCATCCTCCAAACCTTGCAGGGCTTTAGTAAACATATCGCTTTCTTGTATAGCCAAGTTCATTTTGTCGGCGTATGACTCGGTGTTACTAAATACTTTTTTAACCAAGCCCCCTTGGCACCAGTCGATAAATTCATCCCAAAAATCTACATTAGATTCCATAAGAGCAATCATGAGCTGTTCGTTACGATCTGTAAAATCAACTGTTTCGGGCAATGCATCAACTTTAGCTATAGGCGCTATGTCGTTGGCTACCCTATTGGGGCTGTCTCCAACATATACTCCGTTGCTAAAACGCACGCTAGCTTTTTGTGACTTAACATCAAAGTTGACTTCGAGGCCAATAAAATCAGCGCCACCCTGGTACGCGAAAACTCGCTCTAAACCACGACTATTTACCCAAAACAAAGATCCAGTGGCCTCTTTTTGTACTTCAGCTAAAGGCATGACCTCTTGGGGATATAGCTTGTCTACAAACGCTAATTCGAGTTTTTCACTCATAAGGACGGTATTGTAACAGATAAACACGAACTTTTCACGGACTAGAAACGA
>CAYXYR010000009.1:0-16959 GCA_964469435.1 uncultured Candidatus Saccharibacteria bacterium
GATAAACGAGTTGCCTTGACGGTCTACGACGAGTCACTTCTTACTACCGTACAAATACAGGGTAATGCCTTCATAGAAGCCAATCAAACCATGAAACGAGCCGTGTTCGAACGAATAATGTCGCCCAAGACTTATAAATCAGGAAATCGCTTGCCGCCAGTAGCCGACCTGGATAAGGGCGCATTCATAATATTTCGAATAGAACCAACTAATGCTCGTTATACTGATTTTTCTGTTACGCGCACCAAGTAGCAACAAAACTCTTGCTGTCTTGATAAAGAAAGATTATGCTTGATTTATAACTAAGGAGGTTCGCATGAGCGAAAAGTTTGCCGGTCTAGAGAAGGCTCTAGACGATGTATTTGTAAAAAAAGCACCTTATCAATTGCCAGAAAAAGCCAAAAAATGGATTGTTCAGTATAGCCCAATCATTGGTTTGGTAATTGGCGTATTGGGCTTGCTAGCTGCTCTTGGTCTTTGGAATGCCGCGCATGCAGTCAATAGGTTGGTAGATTATGCTAATACTTTGTCACGTGCGTATGGCACTGGCGAAACTGTCAAGCACCTATCTGTGACTTTTTATGTAGCCTTTATAGCCCTCTTGGCTACCTCGGCCGTTCACATTATTGCCTACCCTGGTCTTAAAGCACGTAGTAAAGCAAAAGGTTGGAATTTGCTATTTTACGGTGCTTTGTTGGGCTTAGTCTACGATGTATTTAACGCAGTTTATAATGGATCGGTATTTGGTGCAGTGTGGGCTCTGATACCTAGTGTTATTGGTCTCTACATATTGTTTCAGATCCGTGATCACTACAATGGTAAAAAAGCTGCTAGTTCTAAAAAATAGCTAGTCCAACATTTAAAAAAGACGCCATAATTATGGCGTCTTTTTGCTTATGATGGCTTTTTGGCAAATTGAGCAACTTTCTTCTAGATCGTTGCGATGCTGCCATAATTGCCAAGCTCGAGGGTATCCCATTACATATGCGTAGCCAACTACATCCAGCGCCAAGCGCAAATAGGACGCCAGTTTACCCCAAAATATAAACTTCTTCCATTGTAAGATTGCCCAGCCATCCCCGACCGGGATTATGGTTAGCGGGAAGAGAGGTCGGTACGGTTTGACAGGCTTACCGTCTAGTTCACGGCTAATAACCTTTGCAGCATAACGAGCATTGTGAACGGCTGTAAGTGCTAGGCCGCTAAACGGCGTAGCGGCGTTATCTCCAAGAACAAAAACTTTTGAGTCTACTCGCAAATATCCATCTACAACAACACGTTTTTTTTCGTTTAATGCAAATTGTTCGGGGTTAGCAAAAAAGAATGGGTTGTTGCTAACCCCTGCTGTCCAGATAACGGTTTTGGTCGGGATGCTTCTTTTGCCAATAGTTATGGTGCTCTTGCTTTCGGCCTTAACCTGTTGCTCAGTCATTACCCTTACGCCTAGCTGGATTAGTCTTTTACGAACAGTTGCGCCAGCTCGTTTTGACATGGCTGGCAGTACTTGTTTTGACGCCTCTACAAGTTCGACATTAATTCGTTGGGCTTTAAGTTTATGATAGTGAGAAACTTCTTTTAAGTAGCTTTTAAGGGCCGCGGCCAGCTCTACCCCAGTTGGGCCAGCGCCGACAACAACATAGTTTTTGTCTAGAACACCATCGTCCATAACCTCTTTGTGTAAGTGTTTACGTAGTTTGTCTAATCCATCGGACGATTTTATGGTGTAAGAAAATTCCTCTAAGCCCTTGATACCAAAATAACTGGTGACCATGCCCAGTCCAATGGCACAGTAGTCGTAGAGTATTTTTTTGCCGCTAGACGTGGTAACAATTTGCTTTTTGCGGTCGATAGACTCTGCTTGATCATAAATAATCGTTAGGTTGGGATAAACTCCCAGTAAGGCCTCGATTGGTATATATGCATTATCTTTGCGGTAGCCTGTAGCAGCGCGCCAAACTGTTGCGCCATAGCGAAAAGTTGGTGAACTTGTCACCAGGGTTATTTCTAAATTTGACTGGTAGCGTAGCTGTCTCAGTAAAGTTACACCGGCAAAGCCGCTACCTAAGACTAGTAGCTTGGTTTTTGGTTTCATTACATACAGTCTACCGTGCGATAGTTAATGATGCTAGTGCTTATTGTTTGATGTTCTAAGAACTGCCCAAAGCATAGCTGCAATTAGCAAAAGTACAGCTGCATAAAAGCCGGTTTCGCCATAAATTTCTAGCTTATATCCTTCGTTGAAATGCAGGGCAAAATAAGCCACTACGGCGCCCACATAGGCAGTTATACCGAGTATAGCAGTGGTAAATAATGCGCTTTTACTGCGTAATACCGTGGCTAGGCACATTGGGATCACATACAGAATTACGCCCCTGCTGGCCATGCCGCGTTGGGTGTAAATATTGAATGCAGCAAAACCAATGTCTACAAAAATAAGTAACCAGACAACAAACCTGTCGGTTTCTGGTTTGGCTAGACGGCTTCGGGCTATAAACCAGGTTAATGTGCTGGCGGCAATTAGCACTCCTACGGCAATCCAGCGGAGTAGAACCACATCAGGGGTAATCAAATGGCCACCGTCAAATGCCATTAATTGGATACTGTATGCTAGTGCCAAAAATATATGCCACCGAGCTATTCGACTGGTGCCAGGACGCATGCCATTATGAATCTTTTTTGCTAAAGCCATAAGCGTTAGCTTTATTTAACCACCGGCTCGCAGACTGTGTCAATTAGTCTTCGACTGGTTGTATAGTGCCGCAGGCTAAACGCGGTCCGCCACTATGCCCAGAGCCAGTCTCGCCAGGTGTGTGTGGGTCTGCTTTGGCATGGATCATGATAGATGTGCCTTCGGGCGCAGATTGCTTGCCCAGGACTGATACTGGCCCATCGCTCAAGGTTATTCTGGTGCTGATTGCTTCTAGCTTACCCTTCCCAGAATCATCGATTATTATGTTAGGTAAATCACCGGCGTGATAGCCATGATTAGCATCTGGGTCGGTGTTGCCGCTAGGGCCTGGGTCAAAATGTCCACCGGCACACTTAAAACCTTCACAGTCGCAGGCGGCCTTTTCGTGTATGTGCACTGCGTGTTTGCCGGGTGTCAGTACCTTTGGATCGCCTTCTAGCGTTAGGCTAATGTGTACATATTTCCAGCCATCAACGTCATATTCGGTTAATTTTAACTCGCCCCGTACATCGGGCCCAGCAACATCTGCCTGGGCTGACTTTGTAATTTGGGCATTGTCGGCTTGCAGCGATACGCTCATTATTTTTCCTCCCTAACTATAAAGTATGCCATTAGACATAATGCGATTATTAACGCTAAAATACCGTAATCAGTGCTACTGACAATTGAGTGTCCCGGGGTATGGTGTGCGAACAGATCCATGATTCCTCCTATTTGTATTTTTAGTATAACAGCCCTAGGCTGCTTGGTTACGTCGTTTTTGTACTACGCCATAAACTCGCAATTTAACGAACTCTGCGGAGATTAGATAGGCAGCTACGATAAGACCGAGCACCATACCTTGCCAAATATTTAGCTCTCCAAAATGGAATAGACTTCTCAAGGCAGGCCAAGTTATTACTAATGTAGCTAGGCTAAATACTAAAAGAGTACTTAGTACCAAAGGCAGAGCCGGCCTACTTTGCTTAAAAGGTATCCGTTTGGTACGTATGATATATACCACCATCACCTGGGTTAGCATAGATTCAATAAACCAGCCAGATTGGAAGGTTGATTGGTTGGCACGAAAAACAAAAATCAAAAACCCGAAAGTTATAAAGTCAAACAAAGAGCTAAGTAAGCCAAAGGCTAACATGAACTTTTTTATGTCAGCAATGCCCAATTTGTGCGGTTGCTCGATCTCACTTTGGTCTACGTTATCAAGCGGTATGCTAAATTGTGAAGAATCGTATAATAAGTTATTTAGGAGTATCTGGGTTGCTTTCATAGGTAAAAATGGCAAAAACAGCGAGGCCCCGGCCATTGAAAACATATTACCGAAGTTACTACTAAGACTCATGCGCAAATACTTCATTGTATTAGCAAAGGTTCGCCTACCCTCAACTACGCCGTTAGTTAACTCGTGGAGATTCTTTCTTAGGAGAATAAAGTCCGCTGCGTCCTTGGCGACATCAACAGCATTGTTAACCGATACGCCTACATCTGCAGCCCGCAAGCTCGGAGCGTCGTTAATTCCGTCACCCATGTAACCCACTACATGTCCATTGTGTTGAAGTGCGGTAATTATAGCCATCTTTTGCTCGGGTGTGACACGGGCAAAAACGGTAGTTTTCTCGACCTGCTGAGCAAGCTTTTTGGGGTTGGTATGCAATATGTCGTCGCCCTCCAATATACCAAGCACAGGCAAATCTATGTCTTTGGCTATTTTTTCGGTAACGAAGGCGTTATCGCC
The DNA here is from genome assembly GCA_964469435.1 of uncultured Candidatus Saccharibacteria bacterium. Lineage (GTDB taxonomy): Bacteria > Patescibacteriota > Saccharimonadia > Saccharimonadales > AWTP1-31 > CAYUBG01. The sequence continues at coordinate 4,422 of CAYXYR010000009.1, forward strand.
AGTAATAATTTTGATGTCGATGCCGAGTGTTTTCATGCGGGCTAGAGTGTCGCGGACCGATTCACGGGCTGGGTCCAAAAATGCCAAAAAACCCTGGAATATCATATTTTTCTCGTCTTCAGGTTCATACCGTTTCTCGACATCGATGCTCTTACTGGCTACGGCCAATACCCGAAAACCATCACGGCTTAGCTGCTCGTAAGTGTGGTTGATGCTCTTTAATAGAGACGGGCTTAAATGCTGGGAGTGGGTTTCGTACGACGCACAAATCTGCAATATCTGTTCTGGTGCACCTTTGGCTATGAGGTAACGCTGTTGTTTTTTGGCATGGTGAACTACTACGGCTTCACGCTTGCGCTCGAAGTCGAAAGGTATCTCATCTATCTTTTGGTAGTCGGCAGCGTCAACCTGCTCGAAGGCCTCCACTGCTTTGTCTAAAGGGTTTTTGAAGGCTGTCGAGAATTTGCTAACTAAATAACCAAGCTGAAGTACCTGCCCCGAGCCGTTACCTTTTCCGTCGACATATTTTACCAGGGCAATTTGGTCTTCAGTTAGGGTGCCGGTTTTGTCAGTGCAAAGCACATCCATGCTGCCAAAGTTTTGTACAGCAGATAGTTGTTTTACGATAACACCTTCATGAGCCATCTTAAGCGAACCCTTGGTAAGGTTCAAAGTAATTATTAAAGGAAGTAACTCTGGGGTTAGTCCAACAGCCAAGGCTAGACTAAATAATACTGACTCCAGTAGGTTCCGGTGGGCCAAAATATTAACAGCTAATACGAACATTACTAAAGTAAAAGTGACTTTGATAATTAGTACACTAAAATCTTTGATTTCTTTCTGGAATTCTGTCGGGCGATGAGTTGATTGGAGCGCGGCTGTGATGTTGGCAAACTTTGTGTTTTTGCCTGTTGCCGTAACTGTCATGGTGCCGTTGCCACTTATCACTCCGCTGCCCATGAATACTTTTTCATCAGGGGGTTTGGCTTGAGGGAATGACTCACCAGTTAGTGCAGCTTCGTTGGCAAATAAATCATGACTGTCGATTATCTTGCCATCGGCAGGAATGACCTTGCCAGCCGCTAATAAAACTATGTCGTCTGGCACTAGCTCGCTGGTGGCAATTCGTTTTTCTACCCCGTCGCGAATTACTGTGGCGCGTACTTGGACTTTTCGCTTTAAGCTGTCAGCTGCTTTTTCAGAACGATAAGAACTAAAAAAATCCAGCAAAATACTGAGAAGCACTATTATTGTGATGATATAAAAGCTTGGCTTATCGCCAAAAAATAAAGATAGTGTTGCTGCCACTAATAAAACTATCACCAAAGGATTAGAAAATCGGGCTAACAAAGCCGTCAGACCGCGGCGGTTAGTAGTTTGACTGAGTGTATTACTGCCAAATCGCTTACGTCGATCTCTAACCTCAACAGAGCTCAGACCAGATGATTGCATAAACTTATTCTACGCTAATGCTTAAATTCTGTATAACCACAAGCCAGACATAACTGTTAATATATATGTATCTATTATGGAATCCTTCCTGACAAGAATTAAACGATTCGCCCATATGCGCCTGGTGCTGATAATTGTAGCTTTTATGGCTACTGGTGCTCTGGCCCTAGTTGTGTCTCGTGCTGCAACACAGTCTGCAGGTTTAGAGGCAGAATCTAGTTTGAGCCGAAAGGGTGTCAATGCGTTTAGTAGTTCAAGTGCCTCCGGTGGATCGGCCATTAAATTTGGTGGAGTCCGCAGATTTTTTGCGGATGATGCCTCGTGGAACAAGACGATTAATCAGATGGGTGGTGAATTTACAGAATTAAAATCGTTCGCGTATCGATTGTGGGACTATGGCGGCGGGACTAATACTAGTAGGCCAAACACGGCTTATACGCCCGCACTTCCTGGTACATTTTTCTTAGATTTCAAGGACTACTCAGTACCTATATATGACGTACATACGGCCACAACTACAGCTCGTGTATTTCAGGTTGTCTGGTCTCAGAATCAGCAACAATTTTCGCAATCCGGTCGTATAAAAATTGGCGATTCAATCCCATGGAACCCTGACTGGAAGCCGGGTACTGGGTTCGATAGAATAATGCAAATTGTAAATTACGACACGGGTGTAGTCTATGGCCTATGGGGCGTAGGAGAGTCACCTGCTGGATGTTTTGATTTCTTAGGACCCAACGCTCAAGCTGGTTACGATGCGTCTAACCCTAATAATTTATGTTTAGCAGGCGTGGACACCTATGACAATTTATGGACAGCTAAAGAAGGAGCCACTACCAGCGAAAGAGGCATGGGAATTAATAAGCTTGCTTTAGTAACTAGGGCTGATGAAGTAGCTAGTGGTAACATCGGCCATGCGCTTGAGCTTACTACATCTAACCCTATGTTTGGGGCTGGATCAGAAACTTCGGGCGTCGTGGCTCCGACTAGTAACGCAAATGGCTCAGATCCTTTGGGACTAGGTATGGTGTCTCCAAAATATGATCCTCTTCAACTGGGAGCCGGTACGTCAAAAGGATTTTATGTGAAACCGGCAACTAGGCTTGAACACGAATTTGGTTATATTGGGCGAACATTATTCCAGGGTAATTCTCCACAGATTGTTTTCAACGATTTGGAACGATCCAAGACAAACCCCAGTGGTATGCGTTTTGGTCTTAACCTTGGCCCAGATTTAGCTTCGTCCGAAGCTGCAATAACAGCGTGGTTAAATCAAAAAAATTACACTGGGGTTAAGAGATCGACGGCTGCAACATTTGCCCGTGCTTGGAGGGATTATGGTGCAATAATTGGCGAAACTGGCGGCTGGGGTATAGGCATAGAAACCGATGGAATAATTGGTGGGGCCGCTAACCCGGCTGTAGCTAAGTGGGCGGCTCTGGGCATTACAGATGATGGTACCCCGACGCAAAGTGTTAATACTATTGATTTTTCTGGGTTAATTACTCGCGATCGTCTTTATGTAGTTAAACCACCACAATAAATATAAGGTCCACTAGAAGTTAATTTTATAACTTTGACTTGGATGGGGAGCAGCCAAGTGCCAGTACTGTAATCGAAGCAAGCTTCTGCGAGGGATCATTACCGACAAACCCCCTATCACAACTCACTTCATGCTTTGATTTGACCTTCCGGACTCCAAAAAAGTAAAACGACCACCAAAACAGTGATCGATATACTTTGGCTAGGACGGAGGGTGCATTTTCGAACCCATCTACCCCTGAAATCATTGTAACAGATACATTGATCCAGGCACTTATAGACTTAGCCCACGGTTTGAGAAGGCTTGGAGTCCGAGATGTTAACGGCACCCTTACCTACGAGGAGGACTCTTTATGATAAATCTGTTCAGAAGAAAGTTAAACGTGCCAAGCGATGATATCCGCATGTATAACCAAGACTCCTTCTATAGGGCATTTGAGAATGACTTAGTATTCGCTCAAGATAAGGTAATTATCGAAAGCCCGTTTATTACCACGAAACGGATCAACGCATTACTACCGATACTTACTGACTTGCGAAGTCGTGGGGTATCAATAACTATCAATACACGCGACCCGAGCGAACATGACATAGACTACGAGACTCAAGCTTTAGATGCAGTGGCCATACTCCAGTCTATGGACATACAGGTGTTATACACTGCTAAACATCACCGAAAGTTAGCAGTAATAGATAATACGATTGTGTGGAATGGAAGCCTCAATATTCTGTCTCAGAACGATAGTTGTGAGATCATGTGGCGCATCAGCTCGCCAGAGCTTGCCAATAAGTTACTAGGGTTTATAAATTTAAAAAGATATACTAGGAGATAATATGAACGATTTGCCAGCAGACTATGAGCTTAATGAAGCCGATATCGAGAAGATGATTCGACACTTAAAGCTCGCATATCCAGAGGACACTATCACACCTGAAATGGCGATTGAAGCATTGGAGGAAATGTATAAAGATTTTCATCAACTCGCACACTCCAATCCGGAGCTACTTGAAAAATGGTATAAGCAGACTAAAGATTCGGATTCTAAGAAGGAATCAGATCGCTCAGTTTAACTTTCAATGCTTTAGCAATTACTGTCAGCATTGAATAAGAAGGATTAACTTCGCCTCTTTCAATCTGTGCAAAATAATTGGCGCTCGTATCTGCCTTATCGGCAACATCCGATTGAGTCAGACCACGCTTCTTACGAACTTCTTTTATCTTATTGCCAAGCTGTTTTAATTCTTTATTACTCATCTAATAAATTGTATCATCTATTATTCACAACTTTACTCAGGAATTATTAGATGTTTTATCTGGGACTGTATTACTCGCGCCGTAGAGCGTCAATCGGGTTAATGCGTCCAGCTCGTTTGGCTGGGAGGTAGGAAACGATGTAGCCGACGCCGCACATAAAGCCAACAGTCAACAGAATAAGCCAGATTGGAGTCGAGAATAGTGAAAAACTCTCATTAATACCACGTCTGGCTGACACATAATGAAGCAGCAAATTAATTAGGAAGCCAAAGCCAATAGAAGCTATTACACCAATAGTACCACCGATCAACGATAGCAGCAGCGATTCTGTAACGAACAAACGGCGCATGTCTTGACGCCGTGCACCCAGAGCGATCATCAGGCCGATCTCTTTGGTACGCTCTACCAAGGCAATCGTTAAGGTATTGACCATGCCAATGACGGCAATAAACATACCAATACCGCCAAAGCCGACCAATATGACGTTAAAGAACCTAAAAAAGCGGTTAACTTGCTCTAGGGTGTCTAGTGGCGAAGAAGTTTGGTAGCCAAAGGTTTCCAACTGTTTCCGGATAGTGCCAACATCATTCTGATCCCGAGCCACCACTTTGACTTGCTTATATTCCTTGACCCCGATTGCCGAAAAGGCTGCCTGCGGGATGTAGAGAGCTGAACTGCTACCGGCGTCAATCACGCCGACAATTGTAAAGGCTTGATCGAACGATTTGTCGCCGTCGTCCAGTTTGAGCGTGATCGAGACTGGTTTCTGTAAAGCCTTAGATTCATCTTTATAACCAAGTGAATTAAGCAGCGACTTGCTCATAAGCAGTTCGTTACCTGAGTCCGGATTGAATTGCTTACCGGCGGCCAACGTTAAGTTGCTCAGTTCCAGAAAGTTCTTATCCACCCCGTAGATCACGGCGTCGGAGTTGGCTGAATCAAGCCTAAAGGCACCTGCCGAGGTATTTTGCTTACCAATCTTCTCAATATGAGCAATGTTTTGGAAGCGCTGCAAGGCCGTATCATCCAGTTTTAAGATCTCAGAGTTAGTACTGGTAACATTGACGACATTGACCGAATCGGTGCCAATAATCTGCTTTTGCACGAGTGATTGTAGCCCCAGGCCAAACGACAGCAACAAAAATACCGACCCGATACCAATCGTCACGCCTAAAATGGTTAAGCTGCTGCGAAAGCGCTTGAATTTCAGGTTGGCCAGTGCCATGTGGGCTAGCATACGCAGCCTAATCGGCTTCAGGCTTTCAATAACCGACATTAACGATTTACCCGTACTTGCCGGGGCGTGTGCAGTTTGTTTTGGAGTTTGGGACTTTACTTCTTCGACTCGGCCGTCTTTGAGGCTTAATACCTGGGTACCATATTTCAAATAGCTCTCATTATGGGTCACTAAAATAATTGTACGGTCGAGCTTTTGGTGGAAGTACTGCAGTAGCTCAATGATGCTATTGCCATTTTTACTATCCAGGTTACCGGTGGGCTCATCGGCAACGATGTATGTTGGGTTACTAACTAAGGCACGCGCCATAGCCACTCGTTGCTGTTCGCCGCCAGATAACAGGGTTGGCAGCGTGTCCTTGTGCTGCTCCATACTGACACGGCGTAATGACTCCAGGGCTTCACGTTCAGCGTTTGCTCGGTCATACCCTAAGAAATACAGCGGCAAAGCGACATTTTCCAGTACACTCAAAGACTGCACCCAGTAATTGGATTGGTACACAATGCCCATCGTCTTAGCTCTAAAATGCGCTAGTTCGCCCTCTTTCAGTTCATAAATATCTTTATCTTCATACTTTACCGTGCCGGAGGTCGGTGCTTCCATACCGGTAATAGTGTTAAGGAGTGTCGTCTTACCGCTTCCCGAGGGGCCGTGAATAATAGTGAAACTGCCGTCAGGTACTTCAAAATTGATATCTTTCAATACACTGAGCACTTGGTTGTTCAGGTTAAAATCTTTATTGACGTGAGAAGCCTCAATCAGAGGGGTGCGAGTATGTTTCATAAGCCGAATATTTTCTCCAGGGTCCCAAGGACTATGTCTATTACGCTATCACTCGGCTGGCCGATAATCGCTGCCCTGTCATCGCTCTTGCCGGTATTGCCGCTTTTATCACGGGAAACGGCTTGCAGATGATAGACCTGGGAGGTATCCAGATCCGAGATAATAACCATGTGTTCAGTTACCAAAGACCCATCTTCCGAGGTGTTGGAAGCGTAACTCGTGCCCGAGGCACCCTTGCCGTAGGCTATCTGACTAGTAGCCGGTTCATCAGTCCGCCACGAAACGATTATTTGGCCGCGAGCGTCGCTGCCAACCCCACGGATGGTGGTTTCTATCTTTAGTCGGTCAACTTTTGGTGCCCTGGTATCAAGCTCAGTGCGGAATGTTTGGGCGTCGGATGTTGCCAGGTTGCCAAGGCTGTCCCGTGATTCGGCGGTGAGGTTATAGACACTGTCATCAAGCAGCCCCTCAATAGTTATGCTGTGGTCACGGGTCATTTCGGAGTTACTGACTTCTTTCTGGGCTTCCCCGTTGGTCTTGTAGCGGATCAGTGAGGTTGACGGAACATTAGTTTCCCAAGTTATCTTTTGGGTGCTGGTTGGCTGACCAGTTACCGGTTGGAAGCGGACATTGGTAATTCGTGGTCGGGCTGGCGTGGTAAAGCTGTCGATCCGGCCGCTATTGTATTCGTTGTCGTCAGAATCAATGGTATTAATCTTGTAGAAATACTTGGTGCCGTCGTTGAGTCCCGCTAGTTCGACGGTGTAGGAAGATTCGCTGGTCGAGGTATTGACGTTAACAGCACCACCAAAACTTTCGTTAGCTCCGTAGTAGACCTTCACCCGAACAGCGTCTTTGGAAGTGAACTGGACAATAGCTGAGTTGAGGTTGATTCGCCTAGTAGATACATCTTTGACACTTGGAGCCGGTAACGTCTTAAAGAGCAGTTCGCTGCTGGTACCGGTGTTGCCGTCCTCGTCTGTCCAGCGTGCCTTATAGAAGTACTGGGTATCAGGACTGAGGTTATTGAGCTCAATAACATGGTTCTTCGTCTGTTCGGACTTGGCAACTTCAGCATCGAAGTAGGTACCGGAAGCCGTACCGAGTTGAATTCGGCTATCACTGTTACGATCGGTTGTCCAGCTAATGCGGGCAGAGCGGGATTTGACGGTTACCGATGGGCTGGACTCTAGGAGTGCTGGCGTGGTAAAGCGGCCGGTGGGCATTTGGCTGACAGTAGCACTCGGCGCTCCACAGTTATTAGCACTGTCGCAGGCTTGGATTTTGTAGTAATAGGTAACCTGGCTAAGGCCAGTATCGACATGGCTGGTACCGCTGGTAGTAGCTACTTGAGTAAAACTGCTGTTGTTGGTAGAGCGCAGCACTCGATAGCTACTCACTCCGGCACCTACATTGGTAGGCGGTTCCCAAGCTACGGTAAGTTTCCAGCTACTGGTGTTCTTCACGCTAATATCGGCGATGTCCACATTGAGCGGCACGCCAGGTGCCGAGGTATTAGCCGAGAAGGTATCGGTAGCAGCCGTAGCGTAGTTAATGTTGCCGGCTTCGTCGCGGGCAACCACATAAATAGTGTTGCTACCTGGCTGGGTAGCATAGGGGCCGGCAGGCAAACTGGTAGCTCCTGGTGCTGTGAATGTACAGTTGCTGCTGGTCGGGGCTACGTTAATGGTATAACAGTAGCTAATGGCATTGACCGAACCCTGGCATTATCGATATGTTGGCCGCGAACTCGCCCGTGAACTCCACGAAAAGAATAATCCACCGCTCGAAACATTCTTTGATCTTCCTGCCGCCCCTGACTATAACTAGAATATATTCTTTCGTCGCCAAGCCGCACTTGGTGCCGCCACCGCAGCTGCGAGATATACCTCTGTTGTCACCTTGCCAGAAGGCGCGTCAAGCTGGATCTGCCCAACTGATTGATCGGTGGTGTAGGGCGGTTGTAGTGAACTGAGCGTAATTTTTGGCTGATATGTCGCTCCCATCCAACCGCTCACGATGAGGTTTTTTCGTGTAACGAGAGAAACTGGTGACCCCCAAGGAACATTGACATACCCAACCTTGGCACCAGCGGGAGCAACTTCAATCTCGTCGAAACCCTGCGGGATTGATGCCAGTAGCTTCCGGCTATCAACCAAAGCCTGGATCAAATTTGGTGCGTTCATAACCGCAGAGATAACCGTGACTTTTTTTCCATTCGGGAGATTGACTGTGGCGGCCCCCAGAAAACATCCGCCAGCTTCATCGGTGTTGCCAGGCTTAATGCCGACAATACCATTTTTGCCCAACATACCGTTAACGTTATATATTTTCCCCGCTACCGGAAAGGGTACTTCAGTCTGGTTAACGATCTGTCGCACTACCGGGTGACGCATTGCCGCTTCACCCAATTTTATTAAGTCTGTGGCCGTACTCACCGACTTTGGGGAGAAGCCACTGGCTCCGGCAATCGTTGTTTGTGACATACCTAGGCTAGCTACATAGGCGTTAGCGGCTCGATCAAATGAATCAAGTGAACCAAAGGCCCATATAGCAAGCGTGTCTGCCAGATTGTTGGAGGAGGGAAGTAATAGTGCCTGCAACATTTGATACTGGGTTAGTTGTTCGCCAACACGAATCGGCACCACCGAGCCATCGTTAGCTTGGTAGGAATCGTAAATTGCCATGTCTTGCTTAGTCAGCGTAATTTTCGGTCCTTGCTCACCAAGCTTCAGAGGTTTCTCCTGCAACACGGTCAGTGCTGTGGCTACTTTCGTTATACTGGCGATTGGCTTCGGATCGGTCAAACCTTGTTGTGCTAGCACGCCATATCCCACCGCACCCGCCGCCGACTGACCATAGCCCGGCCACGCCAACTTAATAGTCTGCGATGGTATCTTGAGTTCAGACACATTAACCTCGAGCGCCGAGACAGGTCGACTATACCGCCAAAGCGCGGTTCCTAATGACGTGATGAGCAACAGCACCAGGAGCAAACATAAGGCTCGGAGACCGTGCGGCTTCTTTCGTTTGGTGCGGCGAGCGGGCTGACGGTATTCAATAACGCGCATCTTAGTCCCTACCTATCAGCTTCCACCCTTGATACGAAATCGACGCCAAATCAAACCATCCAGCAGGAGATGGCTAAAGTACCCCGTAACCGCGGCGCCATAAAAGATGAGGCCAAGCACAAGGTTATCAGGCTGATAGATATACGGCACCAGTACAATCGGCACCGGCACCAATAAGCAAGCCAGCTTGCTGTGAGTCCAGCCACGGTGCTTGCCGACGATGGGCGTCATGGCTAGCAAGCCCAAGTAAGCGGCAGCCTCCAAACGACCAACTGCAATCAAGGCAATATCAGCCGCAAAAGCTATGCCAAAAAATATATCTTGCGCCTTCGAGTTCGTGTCGATATCAGGCCATAGACCAAACAGCATGGCCACGACAAATATCGCAGCCACAGCCTGCCAACTAGACAGTATGACATTGCTCTCCGCCGACCATTCGCCAGGCAGCACAGTTAGCCCACCAACATATACGGTGGCCGCCGCAACCGCTCCCGCCAGGTGCCCTTTATAGTTAGCCATTAGCACTATTATACGCTAGTAGCCGGAGAAGAAGTCGGTGCGGATACTGGTTGCTTTCACGTCGTTCTGTCGTAAGAGTTTGCGCAGCACACGCACCATGGCATTTGGCCCAGATATGTAATACAGTCTTTGCTGATAATCCAGTACTTCTTTTTTAAGTATCTCCGCAGTCAGGTAACCCTCATACCCATGCTTCGGTACTGCACCTTCTGCCACCACATAGATGACTTTAACGCCCAGTGATCGAGCCTGCTCAAATACCTCTTTGTAGGCAGCTTCTTTCATCGAATTAATGCAGTAAAATAACGTCACGCGTCGCTCCTGGCCAGTGTCTATCATATGCTGGACCATGCTCCGAAATGGTGTAATCCCGATACCACCCGCGATAAATACTAATGGCTGCTTGGTTGCCGCAGGCAACTGGAAATCACCGGCCAGCTGACCAGCGACAAGCTGGTCACCAGGTGATAATTTTAACATTCGCTTCTTAAAATCACTCCCGGGTTCGTAGAACTTCACGCCTATCCTCAGGTCCTTTTCTTTTGGAGAAGAAGCAAGGCTGAAGCTACGACGATTTCCACGCAGATCAGGCAAGAACGCGGGTATGGTCCACTCCATATACTGCCCTGGCGCAAAGTGCGTTCCTGATGGCCTAGAGAAAACAAAGTCCTTAACCGTGGGAGTTACTTGGATAACCTCTTTAAGCGTCAGTTTGGTTTTGTACCGAGGGCTGACAGTAAAAGCGAAGATATTACCAACAATGAGTGCCAGTTGCGGAGTAGTCGCAAACCGTCCTACCTCGAGCTGCGCCCCAAAGAGAACACCAACCAGCAGGCCAAAGAGCAGACGATAGTCTTGGGTTGGCGGCATGGTAGCAGGTTCGGTCAGCATGATAGTCCCCAAGAAAACTAATGGCCAGGACAAGATCGCAGTCCGGATGGTTTCACTCGTAGACTGGTCCCCATGACCAACCAGCAGCATGGTCAACAGAGCCGCCAGCACAAACACCCCGACAAGCTGAAAACGACGTACTTTTCTGGTGATCAGTAAACCCAGCACCAGTACGAAGGGGAACATGGAGGGGTTAGCAACCCACCATGTGACCGGCAAAAATCCAACCAAACTCGCTACTACCACACCGAAAGCCGCTGGATTGAATATATGTTTGTGACGTATGGTCAGTAGATATTTCGAAGCTAAGGCCAAAACGGTAACGATAGCCGTCCAAAAAGCACGGGTGCCTGTTGTAGCCGGTGGCAGTAAGAAAACGAGAATCAAGCACGTAATAAGTGATGACTCAAAATTTGGCACCGCTCGATACAGCCGCGCCAGGAGCTGACTCGCCACAAAACCCACCGAGAATATAACGATGCTAGAGAGAATCAATCCCGTGACCGAAAGACTCAAGACGCCAGTCGCAGCAAACAGCAGTGCGATGCCAAGCAACAAGCTGAGCCCATACAAAAGCAGCGCATACATCGTGATACCGTTCAACCAGTCGTCAACGACTTGTAGCAACTTCTTCATTTTCTAGTACCATTCCTTATTGAAAGAATTCTGCCGAAAAATTATCCGAGGTATGAATCTCTGCACCCTGTTGCCCGGAAGTAATAACTGCATACTCAAAAGTATACTGCTTTTGTAAAGTTTCTGCCGGGGCAAAGAAGAGAGCGGTCGATAAACCATCGGCGAGTAAGGCCGTATCGGCCAAGACCCAAGTCGCCAACACATGTTTTGGCGATTGTTTCGTTACAGGATTAATAATGTGATGAAAACCCTTCCAGACGCGCCGGTTACCAGCCGAAGCACACAGTGCACCATTTATAATAGGCAATACACCAATGACTTCACCAGTAGCTGCGGGGTTTTCTAAACCGATCCGCTGAGCCGAAGCCACACCTCTAACCAAAATATCTCCACTTGCATCTATGACATAGGCCTCATAACCGGCTGTCTGTAAAAGCTCTGCGACACAATCGACGAGGTAGCCTTTGCCGGCAGCCCCAAAATCAAGCTGGATTGTTTGGCTGGTGACAAAGAATTGTCCTGTTCTTTTCTGTACCTCAGACCATCTAGGTAGGTCGGTAAGAGTAATCGGCTCAAAACTATAGTTTTGATCATAGCCAGCTTCTGATAAGTTCTGTCCGATCAAGGGGGTAAACAAACCGCCAGTTATTTTGTATAGCTCATCATAGAGCCGAAATAATGGACCCGCATCAGCTGGGAGCCGGTGTCTTCCAGAGTGACTAGCCACTTCGGCCACCCACGAATCAGAGCGAAACCGTGAATACGTTTTATCAAATGTATCGATTCGGTCTTGGATAGCTGTTTTAGTAGCCGAGTCTAGCGACCTATCAAATATCTCAATTTCCCAAGGAACACCAATTGCCTCAAACTTGAGCTTGGTTCTTGATTTGGTCGAGGGCATTATTAAATCCAATAGAGGTTAACGACGAGCCGGCCACCCTACTCAGCCGAAGGTTGTCTACTTTTTTGCCAACTACTTGACCCTTATAGGCTGATTTGAACGCGTCTTGATACTCTTGCGCATCACTATCCATAGGTGTCGAAGTCGCCGATGTACTTGTTACAAGCGCGTTTTGTAGCGTAACAGTAATGGTAAGGCTTTCATCACCGCCAGGTGTATTATAAGAACCCTCATCAGTGTAAGTACCGTCT
>CAYXYR010000010.1:0-2251 GCA_964469435.1 uncultured Candidatus Saccharibacteria bacterium
TCTAGAAAATTAACACCCAGGTGTACTGTTATTAAATCCACCCCTCCAAACATCAAACTTCTTACAGAAACCATGTAATGCCTGGAAAACATTCTCTGGGTAATCGTTACCTTTGGTTACATTTGGATTCAGAATTCGGGTATTGATGCGCTTGACTACATCTTGGGCCTTACCAGTAGAATCAATTACTATCTGCCCGCCAGAAAACTCCTTAGTTGTGTCACACGCCAACCCCGTAGAGTCTGCCATGCAAATAGAAACTTTATTGGGCATATAAATGGACTTTAGTCTTAGGTAATATTTATCACTGTTTAGGCCAGAAATTGATGCCCGGCAAGTATAGGGACCGTTTGATGAGTTACACTTAGCAGAAGCAATTATCCCAGATCCGTCACCCGCCGCAAAAGGCGTGTTAACGATGCCGGGCGACCCGCTCCCCGATGGGTACAAGAACGCAGCACCCGAATTACTAATCAGATCGTTTCTCTTCAAGCTCCCGTTTGTGGGTATTAAATCTAGGCGCAAAATACCGGCATTGTTATTTGTAGCCCAGCCACTATAACTAGGAAAGTTACCACCGGCGCCAGGATAGTTATTAGTTGCTGGCGCGGCATTACGCTGCCACGACACAATAATTGTCCCCAGCGGAGTTCCAGAGCTTTTGTTATTCATCGGCAGAACAGATGACTTTTCGGTATCGATATTGCCAAATTCTAGCGTATTCGAAGATTGTTTAATAAGTAAACAACTGTATTGTACCGACCCTGAAGCGTTAAGCTGATTCTTAGCTAAAGCCGGTATTGAGCTATCAGGGCCGCAAGTGTTCTTATCAGTGGTAAAGCCAGATTTTATAGCTCTAAAGGCATCGTTGACTCCAGCCTCAGCAGCATAATTCGCCTGTTGCGCCAACTGACGATCAAGCGATTGCCGCGCTTCTCGCCTAGATAATTGGGCAAAACCAAGAACTATTAAAGTAAGGATAAACATTATGATCATTGTCACAATTATTGAAACAAGGCCTTGCTGATCTTTGTACTTTGGTTGATTACTTCTCATAGTGTTTATACTTATTCTACCTAATCCTAGCGGTTGTTACTAGCTCCGATACAGCGCAAAACTGACTGGCGGTACCACTTTTACAGTTTGTTGGCGTAGTACCATTCAAATAATTGTTGGTTTCGAACATGTCTGGGTCGCCAGAAGCTACCCTAACACCAACTTCGTAATTTTTTGCAGATAACTTAGTGACGCTTAGTCTCTGTAAGACCATCCCATCGGCGAGCAGCTCCCTCTCACGTGCAATTGAGTTCAGACTAAAAGGCGGTGTAGTAATAGCACTAGATATAGAAGGAGAACAGCCCTGTCCTGCGACTAAGACATGGTTAGTACCTAGTTTTAGTTTTCTACCAACAACTCCACTGTACAATTTGTTATTTATACAAAACGAGCCAGGCGAAGTACCTATGTTTGCTGTACCAATATTTATATCAGTCAAACCAAATTGTATATTTTGTACAATTTCGTCTGATACAGCCCGTGCAACATTCTGAGTACGGCTACTGGTCATGCCTCGATAATAAGTCCTGCCTATTTGTAAAATACCGTATGTCAGGATCAGCAAAACAACCGAAAAAATAGCCGTAGCAATAATGAGCTCCAAGATAGTAAAGCCGTTTTGCTTTTGCTTCTTAGCTAAGGTAGCTATCATCGTGGCATCCTATATTCATACTGTAAATCTTGCCTTTGCCCATCTACCCCATCCCAACGCACATAAACCGTATAGGTGGCATTGGTGGTGAAAAATGAATTCTTTTCTATAAATACGTGATATCTATTTTGCTTGTAGCACTCTGGTGCAGACGGGTCGGTTTCCCAGGACACACTATTCCCAAGTGCGTCTAAGTTAGCTTTAGTTGCGACCGAATTTCCTGCACTATGCGGTGTGCCAGTAAATGCTGCAGCTCTACCGGTATCAGGGCAAAATAACTTACCCGAACTGACCACCGACAAGGGTGATGTTGATGCAATAGTACTAGCTAAATTCTCGACTGCGCCTGCGGCTATCTTGGATGCCTCGGTACGTTCTTGGGCACCCCTTATCTGTTGCGAGCTTTTGTTGGCAATAGTATATGATCCACCCAAAATTGCACTAGCCACCGCTATGGCAATAAGTACCTCTACTATTGTGTCGCCTCGCTGAGTTAATTTGCTGGCTATGGACATGATGTAACTACCTCTAATTTCGTTGCTG
>CAYXYR010000010.1:2351-16935 GCA_964469435.1 uncultured Candidatus Saccharibacteria bacterium
TAACTACCTCTAATTTCGTTGCTGTTTGCTGCCCAGAACCTCCCACTGTGATTTTGGCAAATTGATTGGTAGCGCTACTTCTAAAACACAAAACTACGCCACTTTCAGGGTTTGATAGCCCGCCATATTGTCCGCCGAAGTTGTTATTGAAGTCCTCCAAGAACGTATTTCTAGATACATTCAAAGAAAAGCGTCCTGCTGGAGCGAACTCTGTATTCAGGCCCTTGGACTGAAGGTCACCTGCCAACCCGCCCGTATTATTTGCAGCCAGAGTACTAAAGAACCCAACCGCAACAACATCTGTACGTGGGGGCCTTTCGTAGTATGCTTTAGTAAGGGTAAGACCGTTCTTTAGCGACCTTTTTTCGGTAGAATCAGGGTAATTACGATAAGTAGGGTCTGCAGAAGTTGGTATTGGCTCAATAATCTTTGGTTTTGCTTGAACCATGGTAGTTACTTGGTTATTGGTTCCTGTTTGCTGCCTTAGGCCTACTACATTAAGTACATAGAATGTCTCTGTATTTGTAAATTCTATTATTCGGCCAAGAAATATACATTCTTGGTTTTCACCCTGCTGTACCGTGCTCCCAGCTGGGTTTAATGCTGGTTTTCCTCCGGTATCCGTACACCTATAGTTTGTAAAGGTGTTTGGGTAATAACCGTTGGATACATTGTTTATAACATCGCTTATCTGCTGATTAATGTCATTAACTGCTTGGTAAAACTGGTTTTTGTTTTGAGAACCACTAAACAAGCCCAGGGCACTAACCAAAATCAAAGCAGAAACAGCTAAGAACATTAGCGTCTCTACTATTGTAAAACCCCTGTTGTCGGGCCCACTCGTCATACGAATTAGTATAACATAAGCACTTCTGCTTTTGTTTTTTTATATGCCTATTTGGCGCTTATACCAGGCTACGATAGAAATACCAAAAAGCCTAACTATCACAGTGGCAACAATCAGAAACGGCCCGTACGGTAATTTGGTACTTTGCCGAGCCTTCCCAGTAAGGAGCAAGGGTATCGATACTAAAGTGCCAATGACACTTGATAAGAATATCACTAGTAGCATCTGCACAGGGCTTGCCAGCACTACGCCTATAAGTGCTCCTAGCCGCACATCACCAAAACCTATCCATTTACCTTTAGATACAAAGTATATACTAGCAAACAACCCACTACCGACCACTAGCCCTCCTAGAATACCCCAGAGGAGCGACATCCCTTGGTCAAAAACCACGATCCCCACAAAATTCTGCGCCGTAGCAATAAATAACAACGGGTAAATGATGCGATTAGGCAGAATAAACCAGCGCAGATCGTATACTGTTAGCGCCATAAAGCCCGTTAATATAATGAGCCATGTACCGAACTGTAATATAGCGTAGCCAGACAAGCTTTCAGGCCACAATGCATAAGACAGAACAAATATAGCCCCCGTAAGTAACTCCACAACCGGGTACTGCCAAGATATTGGCTTACGACAATAGCGACACTTACCACCTAGACTGGCCCAACTAACTAAAGGGATTAAATCCTTGACTGCAAGCGTGTGGCCACAATTGATACACATACTGCGACCATGGCTAATTGAGTATTTGGCACGCTGCTTAGGCGACTTAACGCCCCATTGTTTATAAATTCGCCATACTAGAGCATTAACAAAACTTCCTAGACATATACCCAGAAAAAGCAACACTAGCATAATCATTTGATAATATTAACACAAAATAATCGGGCCAAATTTGGCCCGATTATTAAATCTATCAATTAGGTTTTTTACACTAATTGTCTTGGCATGCCTTTTGAGCACCAGTAGTACTATCTATAGTATATAGCACAGCGATTTGTCGAGAGGTACCTGCAGCAGCATCACCACTGCTACATACTGCACCTACAGCGATGTATACCTTGTCATCCTTAGGATTAACGAAGGCACCCGATTTGTAGGTTGGAGCAGCTGTGTTATAGAAACCTAGTTTTGAATTAGCATAAACCGCATCAACATCACCTTGTGAACCAGGTACTTTACCGCCGTTATTATTACTCCATTCTTGTTGAGCACCTAAAATAGACTGTATGTCATTCTTGCGTTGCGTGTTTCGGCTGTTTCTCTGTAAAGCAGGTACTGCCAAGAACACTATCAACAATATCAAACCGGCAATTGCCAGCACGATCAAGACTTCGATAATAGTGAAGCCTTCTTTTCGATTACGAATATTTTTTAGCATGTATGTATGCCCCCTACATATTAATTTGTTAACTGATGAGTTAAATATAAACCGCTTATGTATAAAATGCAATAGACTTAGTCTGGGTTTATCCCCAGACTACTTGATGATAGTCTGGCCTGCCAAACCATAAATAGGCAGGAGCACAGCAGCAACAATAGTAAATGCGAATACGCCTAGCAAAACCATTAGTACCGGCTCGATGATAGTAGATATGTTCTTTATCTGTGTATCGACCTCTTTTTCGTAGTAATCGGCAATTTTCTCAAGCATTGCCTCTATTGCGCCCGACTGTTCGCCAATTCGTAACATATTTGGGACAAGCTCCAAGAAATTTGGATCACCTTCTAAGGATTCTGATAAGGCCTTGCCTCCCTTGACTTTTTCTACAGCCCTTTTTAGCGATTTTTCGACATGTACGTTATTAATGGCATCGCCGGTGATCTCTAGCATCTGAATTAGTGGTACGCCACTGCCAATAAGGGTAGCGCCCGTCCTGGCGAACCTTGCCATGTATAGTTTCATAAATAGCGGGCCGATAGGCCAGGCCTTCATCTTTGCTTTATCAACGAATTCCTTGCCAGGCCCGGTCCGCGCCCAACGACTAGTGAAAAATACCCCTCCAGCCAATAATGACAATACTACCCACCAATATTTAATTGTAAAGTGAGATAATGCTAGAAGTAGCCGGGTGATTAACGGCAAGTTAGCACCAGGCAAATCTTTATAAAGCACCTCTACCTGGGGCAGAACCTTGACTATCATAAAACCAACCACCGCTACCATAACTAATATAACAATGGCTGGATATATCATGGCGCCACGGACTTTGGCCAGAATTTCTGCATCTTTTTCTTGCTGGTTGGCTAGTCGTTCCAATGCTTTGTCGAGCGTACCAGATGTTTCGCCCGCTGCCACCATACTAACAAATACCCTGTTAAAAGCCTGTGGATGCCTACCAAGTGCAGCCGACAACGCCGACCCGCCTTCTACATCACTAATAACTTGGGTAATAACAAGTTTTAGAGCTTTGTTCTGAGTCTGAGAAGCCACATTGCGTAAGCTCTGCACCAGTGGCAGGCCAGCATTAATAAGTGTAGACAGCTGGCGCGAAAACAGCACCTTATCTTTAGGCCCAATATGATTTTTGAACCTAGACAAAATTCCATTGTTCTGCCCCGTCAGCTTGATTTCAATAGGCGACATCCCTTGATCGCGAATTAATCGAGCTGCTGCTGCCTCGTTCTCAGCCTGTACAATAGACCGAACAGCCTGCCCTGCACCGTTCTTTGCTTTGTACTCAAAGGTTAACATTAGCCCCTCATCAACCTATCTAGTTCATCTAGATCTACTGCATAGTTACGTGCTTCTTCGTAGGTAATTGTGCCATTGTGAATCAAGTTTACGAGCGTTTTATCCATACTCTGCATTCCAAACTCTGCACCTGTCTGGATAACCGCTTCTAGTTGGTGGCTCTTGCCTTCCCGGATAATGTTACGAACGGCAGGGGTTGCAACTAATATTTCGGCGGCGGCGATTCGGCCACCACCAATTGCTGGCACCAAGCGCTGCGAACAAATTGCCATCAGCATGTTTGCTAGCT
Source organism: uncultured Candidatus Saccharibacteria bacterium (assembly GCA_964469435.1). Taxonomy (GTDB): domain Bacteria; phylum Patescibacteriota; class Saccharimonadia; order Saccharimonadales; family AWTP1-31; genus CAYUBG01. Next base: position 6,186 of record CAYXYR010000010.1, read on the forward strand.
GAGAACGTATTTGTGGCTGCTGGTGCGGCGGGAACACATCAATCATACGGTCGACACTCTGGGCAGCATTGTTGGTATGCAGGGTGGCAAGTACCAAGTGCCCGGTTTCAGCAATAGTAATAGCCGAGCTAATGGTCTCTAGGTCGCGCATTTCACCGATAAGCACTACGTCTGGGTCTTGGCGCAAGCTACTACGCAAAGCTGCTGAGAATGAGTAAGTATCGTAGTGAACTTCGCGCTGAACAATGACAGATTTAATGGACTTGTGAGTATATTCGATTGGGTCCTCTATAGTCACAATGTGCGATGCCCGCTCGTGGTTGATTCGGCTAAGAATCGCTGCCAAAGATGTAGATTTACCAGAACCGGTCGGCCCAGTAAACAAAACCAGCCCACGAGGATAATCGGCAAATTTATTTACTATTGGAGGCAAACCGAGTTGCTCAATCGATAGTATCTCGTTAGGAATAAGTCGCAGAGCCGCAGCCAAGTTTCCTCGCTCGTGGAAAGCATTTACACGGAACCTACCCAGATCGCCAAAAGCAAAGCTAAAGTCGAACTCTTTGTCTTTGAGCAAAATTTGCTTTTGATCTTCGTCAAGAATAGCAAACACTAATGCCTCGACCTCTTCTTCGCCAAGGTTTTCGATGCCTGGGATTGGTGTTAGAGCACCATCAACACGCAACATAGGAGGCAAACCAACTTGCAAATGCAAATCAGAAGCTTTCTTTTTTATGACTTCTTCGAGTAATATTTCGATCCGTAATTGTTGCATTCCCCAACCCTTCTGTTATGCGCTGTCGAGCGCGGCGACCCGGTTAACTTCCTCTATTGTTGTATACCCGGCAAGCGCCTTTAGATACCCATCTTCACGCATGCTAATCATCCCTTCGGCCTGAGCCATCTTCTGAATCTCGGCGCTCGTGGCACGTTTGAGAATCAGGTTTTGGATGTTTTCACTAATTGTAAATACTTCGTACAAACCCATACGACCCTTATAGCCACCTGGGGTTTCTGGGGTATCTTGACCCTTATACAAAGTATAAGCGTTTTGGGTACGTAGTGGCAAGTTCTGGTAGCCATGATCTTGGCTTACGACAGCAACATCTTGTGCCGTTTTGGGAAGAATATTCCCTAACGTTGCGTGTATGGCTGCTGTTTGAGCTGCGTCAGATTGGAACGGCTCTTTGGCATCATCAGCTATTCGGCGCACTAAACGCTGACCAATAACAGTATGCACGGTGCTGGCTATCAAGAATGGCTCAATACCCATATCTAGCAAGCGCGGCAAAATACCGGCTGCTGAGTTGGTGTGCAGCGTACTAAATACTAAGTGTCCCGTTAGCGCTGCCTGTACTGCCAGCTGGGCGGTTTCTTTGTCACGAATCTCACCAACCATCACGACATTGGGGTCCTGGCGCAAGATAGACCTTAAACCAGTAGCAAACGTTAGTCCAACGTCGGCATTGACCTGTATTTGGTTGATACCATCCATCTTATACTCAACCGGATCCTCGAGCGTCACTATATTGATTGTGTCATTCTTAATCTCTTGCAAAGCAGCATACATGGAGGTAGACTTACCAGATCCGGTGGGTCCACTAGTGAGGATCATGCCATTTGGCTGCTTTAGGCCATCGCGGATAGTCCTTAGAGCCCGTCCATGATAACCCATGTCTTCTAACTTTAGGCTGGTGCCGGTTTTGTCTAGCAAGCGAATAACAATCTGTTCACCCCATACAACAGGGCTAATAGCAATACGAAGGTCGATTGGTCGATTATTGACCATGATCGTAAAGCCACCATCTTGAGGTATGCGATGCTCATCAATCTTTAGGCTCGATAGAATTTTTACACGCGACACTAGCGGTGCTCCGGTACTCTTGGGCAACTTCATAATCTCACGCATCACACCGTCAATTCGTACTCTAATACGCAACGACTTTTCTAACGGCTCAATATGTATATCACTCGCACGATTCTTGGCGGCATATTCCATAATAGTCGACAGGGCCTTACTTATAGGCGAATCCTGAACAATAGCAGTTATACTGTCTTTCTTTGCCTGCTGAGCATTAGCGTCATTAGCCTTGGCCGTATCGGCAGTTTCTTTCAGCTCGCCTGCCAGATTATTATCTATCCTCTCGAGATACTGTTTTAGAATGCGCTTAATACCGGCCTCACTAGCAGCATACACCTTTAGTGGTCGTCCAATTTTATTTGACAGAAAGTCTGCCGCCTGGACATTGTCGGCGTCTAACATAGCCACGACTAGCCTGTGTTGCATTTCGCCCAAAGGGACTGCCATATAACGCTCAGCAATATCTTGAGGCAAAAGACTGAGTACGTCGGGGTCAATTCTAGCATTACTAAGATTAACGTAAGGAACCTTAGATACTTTGGCAATCGTCCGGGTTAAATCTTCGTCACTAATAAGCTTTTCACTTACAAGCGTCCCCAAAAGCGGCATAGACTGGTCGATTGCCTTCTTACGAATAACCTCTAATTGATCAACAGTAATTAGGCCTTCCGAAACTAGATCGTCTTCGACTAGTTTTTGCGTTGTAGACGACAGAACACTCATACGGCCTTGCCCTGGTTAGTTTTTGTCTTTAAATGGTAGTTTATTTGAGTTGTCGCCAATTGTTATAAGCTTAGTTGGGTCGATTGAGTCTTTATTGAAGTATTTGGAGTCAGGCTTGTTAAAATCGGTTGTTATTGTATCGACAACTGAGGCTTTCTTGTTAAAAGCTTTTTTAGGCACAATTAGTAAATTCGACAGGGCAGCCGACAAAACTGCACTAAAGATACCAACTACAATAAAAGTAAGTACATCTTTTTGCTTCATTTTACTACCTCTTGTCTAACTTCAAATAGTTTTTCAGGCTGATAGTAAGTCTTGGCATCTACAGTTAACTGCATATTATCAATCCCACCAGAAAGAGTTATCTTGCCAATATTTATAGGTCGAATTGATTTTTCTAAAACACCAATTAAGTCTTGAATGGATTGGTAAGACCCGCCAACACTGACCGAGAATGGCATATCTATGGGTTGCGGAGTACTGCTAGACTGTTTGGACGACTGTGCAAGTTCATCGTCAGTACCAGTAATGCCACCGATTTTAAATTTCCGGTCATTTAGTATCTTTTCTAGGCTACTCGCCAACGCAGGAAAGTCATATTTGCTTGGCAAAGCATCAAGCGTAATCTTGGCATTATCTCCATCACGGTCACCCGTTCCCTTGGGGTTTCCGCCAATTACGTTGTCTGGCGTACTAATAAAATCTTTGTAGGAAACTTCTAGCTGATTTAAGGCTTCAATATTGGCTTTAAGTTGATCGCGAGCTTTTTCTTGCTTTGTAATAACGCGTTGTTGGTAGGCGCGTTGTGTTAGTAAGGCCTTCGCAGATACTACCGAAAATACAGTCAAGAACACTGCCACGGCGACCACGCCAACAGTAGTAGCTTGATCTTTATCAATCTGGACCCTTTTAGATATTTGCATGTTATTTGGTATGATCGCCATAATTATTCCTACTGTTTAGCCTTTGGCTGTGGCAAAGCCTTAAATAAATCGGTCGGTTTCTCGGTTTCGGATCTGGTAGTGATAAAGTTTTTGGGGACATTTAGAGTAACGTTCTTACTGCCGTCAAAAATTGTTTTATCAAAATTGAGCGTTATTTGGTAGGTGGCATCTTTGTCGGTTCTACCAAAAGATGCCATAACAACATCCTTAAACGCTTTATTGAGTGGGTTCGTAGCCGAGCCATCGTTACCCAAAGCGGTATAAGTAGTAAACTTCAAGGTATCAACAAATTTATTGATAGTACCGATACTATCAGTAGTGCCGGTAATTTCTAGTTTGCTGGCCGAAAAATCAAGAGTCATACTGCCTATATTCACCTGGTTAGGGGTTACTTGAGACATGTAGCTAAAAACCCTCGAGGTGACTGGTTTGTCACCATGAAGCTTGGGTAAGGCACTTAGCTGGTTTTGTATGGTAAGTACTTTATTGAGATCCTCTGTAGAGGTTAGCTGGTTTGAGCTTTCCTTTATATCGCGGTCTAGATCGTTAATGTGTGTCCGCTGAAAAACATTAACTGTCACAAAAAGAAGCACAAATACAGTTACGGCCGTAGCGGCAGTCAGCATAGAGGTAAACATAAGAGTATGTTTCTGGCGACGAGCCTTTATGTACTCCATCTTTAGATCAGGCAATAAGTTAAATTGAATCATTTACTCTGACCTCTCCGCCAAGCCTGCGGCTACAGCAAAATAGTTTGCAGAAGCAAGCAACTCATTTTGACGATTGGCCGGAAAAGAAACATTGCGCCAGGCATTACCGATCTCTACATTCACACCAAATTTGTTGGCGATATAAAGCGGGAATTCCGGTAAAACAGCTGCCCCACCCGTCATTATCACTCTTTCAATTTTGGCATCCATGTAACGTGACTGAAAAAACTTAATCGATTTTTCAAGTTCTGACACAAGCATATCAACCGTGCCAATTATCGCGTTATAGATCTGCCCTTCTAGCTTATCTTTACTCAAGCCAAACTTATTAACAAATTGTTCTGCCTGCTTGGTATCGATGCCCAAATTTTGCATTGCAGATCTAACAATCGACTCAGAGCCGGTTGGTATTGACCTGGCAAGTCTAGGTACTCCACCATAACATATAACAATATCAGTAGACTTACTCCCAATATCAACCACTACCTGTGGTGCTGTAGAATCCATAGACATAACAGCCCTTGATAGAGCCATGTAATCAGGCTCAAAAGCAATTACATTCAAACCAATTGATTCAAGCATATCTAGGCGTGACTCTACCAAGTCTTTGGTAACACTACTCAGCAAAACCTCTACCTTATTTTTATCTTTAGGTGAATCACCTAACACTGCCCATTCTATTTTTGACTCCGATACAGGCGTTGGAATAAGTGAGTCTGCTTGATATTGCAAAGTCTTGGCAATTTCACCTGGTGAAAGTCGATCAATATCCACAATTGTAGTAAATACTCGTTGCGAAGGCAGACCAACTGCCACGTTTCTGGTTGTTATTTTGGCCTGAGCAAGTAAATCACGGACAGCTTCGGTTAGTCTTTGCTGGTCACTTTTGGCATCGCTCTGCGCAACTTTGCTATCAACCGGTAAATAAGCGTACTTAACTAAGGCTTTAGTTTTGCCAGAACCATGAAGCTCAACCAGCCGAATGGCTGTCGTACCGATATCTAATCCAAAAAACTCGGATACACCGGTCAAAACACTCATATGTTGACCTCTGTTTTTAGCATCTGATTTATAGCTATATTTATTTGAATCATACTAAGCCCACCATGGAACCAATTTTTAGGCTCATGTTACCATAAATTATAGCACAAGCGTAATGACAGAAAGCAATTTTTCTACAAAATCGGCGGCAAGCTCGTTTGGTAGAACAATACCGGACCACACTCATTTGGGGAGGTGGTGCATGTTGTGGGGTTGTCGTTGTAATTGGCTATAAAGGCCTCGGGACTAAGTATGAACTGTTCTGCGGCATTGTTCGGAGAAAGAGGTCTGTCTCCTACTGAATTGCGTAGAGATGTGTTTGCGCTACGTAGTCAATCTACGTGTCTAGCCATAAAGGCGCCATAGACTGTCAGTTTTTGAGAGCAATTTTGGTAAATAAGACCGAGCCTGTTCGGACCACTACCAGCTTCGGAGCAGGTACTAATAACGCCATCTGTTGTAGGGGGGCCATTTGGCTGGGCAACGTATACGCCATCTAACTGTCTGACATTGTTACTAATATAGATATTCCCTTTTACATATAGCTGAAAGGAAGGAATCTGGTCGGTATTCGCCCAGGATCCAGCGCCTGCATATGTAATGTCGTGAGCAATAGTAACATCGCCTTTTATGTAAAGCTTGACATGTGTATTGATTGGAATATTGACAGAACCGCCAGAATCTAGAGTGACGCTTCCACCGGCTGGCACCGTCCAGTACTGACTGCTTGAAACTGTTGGTACAGCGACAGCACCAGATTTAGTAGAAGGAGTCAAAGCACTAGCATCCGCAAAATAGTCCGGCATGGACTGACAGGCGCCAAAGCCTCCACCGTAGGTCCCAGTACCGGTATCGTTGGCAAAGCTTAGGCCATTAGCTGGGCCGGGTGGAGAGGTGCGCCAACGAGCTGAAGGTAGACCGTCAATGGCACCCACTGCCTGTACAGCCAACTGAGCAGCAGAGCCCCAGGGAGCAGCGCCTTTGGAGTTGGTCTTTATCTCACCTGTTCCGCACGAACCGCCACCAAAACTTCCACCGGCGGCCACATCCCCACCAGAGAAGGAGACGTAGGGTCGATTAACAAATCTATCACATCCTTCAATTGAATCTGTAGCCGGCGTACCGGTCGAAAGTAAATTACCAGTGCTATCTATAGAGCCTGAAGCTGGCGAGACAAAAACTAACACACAAATACTGTCGCCTGGCTGCAAGGTGGCGGGATTTACCGCAACAGTTTCATCAGGGTAGTCAAAACTGGTCAGTGTTCTGTTATCGTTTTTATCGACGACACCAGGTAGTGGCGCAGTTCCTCCGGCAATCTTTTTGACATAATAGGAGCGCTTTACCGTACCGCCTTTGACGCCCGTACCTATGTTGCTAGTAATACCTGCCTTTAAAATAACCTGGTTAGGATCTTCGGCATCTGGTTTTAACTCTGCATTAGCCTTTGGATTAATCCTGAACGAAATACTAGGTACGGGACAATTAAACGTACCTTGTCCCAATATGGAGAATCCGAGTGGGTTGGACGGGGTGCCGGCCGCATTAGCCGCCAGGATAAGCCAATCATAATTTGATCCATTTTTGAATTGAGCGGGCAATGCAATGGTAAATCCTCGATTACCACCAACTCCGAACGCACCTAAAGCAGCGGTATTAAAGGGCGGATCTGGTATTGGCTGATTTGCCGTAGCGTTTATCTTAAAACTCGTGGGGTCATTCCATCCTGTACCCGGTGGTTTTATAACTATGGCAATACCCAGCCTTGCATTGAGATCATCGGCGTCTAATACCCAGCCCTGAAAACCGGCAGTACAATTCATTGCAGAATCACCAGCAGGATCATGATTTACATTGTCTATACCAGTACAAAACCAAGCTACATTGCCGCTACTGCCACCGAATGTAAAACCAGCCGTACTAACACCTTTATTTGGAAGATCATCAAATGCAGCCTTGGCCCAAAATGTATTAATTGCAGTTGCTCGTCCAAAATCAACACTACTGCCATCACTCCAATGACCAACACTGTAATCTTGTATATAATTGTAGCCTTTTACGTTACCGCTAGAATTAGCAATACCAAAAACCATAACACCACTCGCATTTGCTCCTCGGCAAATGCCCTGGACAGTTCCCCATGCAGTTCCATTACGGAAGCCACCGCTTGGCCCAGGGCCATTCGCGTCATACAACAACCATCCATGACCATTTCTAGTGCCGTAACCCGCAGTAGAGCCACCGCCGGTAGCACCACCTCCAGTACCAACTCCTCCCCCAGCAAAAGCCCGACCAGACAATAATAAAAAGCTACCAAAAAAAACCGATAGAGCTGCCACTAAGAGGTACCTTTTAGACATTAAATATGCAGTTGTCTTCCGAAGACTCATTGTTTTACCCCTGATTTATTTGTGCTTTTATCCGATCTAAAATAATCGCCCTTGCCTGGTTCGAATTTACCCGAAGGAACAGAGGATGGATTTTTTTGCAATTCTTTTAGCGCAGCATCGGCCGCAGTCGAATCAACTTTCTGATTATTTACTGGGACAACCTTGGGAGAAGTTTTTTTGAGCCACACAAACCTTGCATACAATCCTATTGATGCCACAAGTATAAGAAAAGCGACAATAAATAATGCTTTCTTACGAGTTAAATGCCTAAACTTTCCCCTAGATCGTGTTGATACTTCACCCATTTGGATTAATTATACTAATGCTTAAAGCTAATAACAACTATTCATTTTTAACGCTAATCAATTCTACCTCTGTTATAATTAGCTTATGAGTTTATCTATAGGTATTGTTGGTTTGCCCAATGTCGGCAAGTCTACGCTGTTTAATGCACTGACTGACGCGGAAGTATTAGCAGCTAATTATCCGTTTGCTACTATCGAGCCCAATACCGGCATTGTTCCCATCCCTGATGAACGATTACAAAAACTTAGTTCACTATATAACAACGCCCCCATTAAACCCGCCACCGTTACATTTGTTGACATAGCCGGCCTAATATCTGGCGCAAGTAAGGGCGAAGGTCTAGGTAACCAATTTCTTAGCCATATACGTAGCACCAATGCAATCGTTCATGTTGTTCGTGCCTTCACTGATGCTGATGTGCAACACGTTGACGAAAAACATGAGCCTTCAAAAGACATCGAAGTAATCAATACCGAACTCATCTTAGCTGATCTACAAACCGTTCAAAACCGTTTGCCTAAGTTCGAAAAAGAGGTACGCGCTAACCCGAAGCTTAAACCTGTCCTGGAAACCTACCAGCAAATTCAGCTAGCTCAAAACGAAGGTAAATTAGTCAACACCCTAGACGTAGACCATGAACACATTGCCGATTTGCACCTCATTACTGCCAAGTCGGTAATTTACTGCTTTAACGTTGATGAAGAAACACTAGTCGATGATATTCGCAAGCAAGAACTAGCCAAAATCGTGTCGCCAGCCCACTGTGTTTTTATATGTGCCAAGCTCGAAAGCGAACTGCGAGGTCTGGACGAAAACGACCGAAAAGAACTACTAGAGAGTTACGGCCAAAACGAAAGTGGCTTGGAACAGCTAATCCATGCCGCCTACGATACCCTTGGTTTGCAAAGCTACTTAACCGCTGGAGATAAAGAAGTACGTGCCTGGACAATAAAAAAAGGCAGCACTGCTCCCCAGGCAGCCGGGGTCATACATGGCGACTTCGAAAAGGGCTTCATCGCCGCTCAAATTGTCGACTACAACGACCTCGTCGAAGCTGGCTCCGAGCAAGCCGCCAAAGCCGCAGGCAAAATCCGAACTGAAGGCAAAACCTACATCATGCAACCTAACGATGTAGTCGAATTCAGATTTAATGTATAACCAAATTTAAAACCTAGCCCAGTGCAAAAACACACACTTTGTTCGCTCGAGTAGAAAGCCCAAAACTCCTAACTTATTACCATACTAGGCCCATTGTTTTACTACCGTACCGATAGTTTGGACGATTGTTTCATGGTCAGGAAGATTATTCTCCTCGTAATAATGATTAGACCCCATAAAATTATCAACTACACTTAGGCAAAAAATTTCGTCGCCTAATATATGCATGCGATCGACGGCGTTCAGACTAGCAACCGGAGATACAATAACTAAGCGCTTCATCTTTACTGTTTTTAAATACAACATGGCCGCATCTAAAGAAAAACCACTCCCTAAACCGTCCGATACCAGAATGACCGTGTGTCCTTTTAGTAATTTTTTATCGATTAGCCCCGCTCTGCCGACAAGCCTGTGGAGTTCTCCTAATTTATCTAGTTTAAGCTGTTCAAATAGTTGATGGTATTCCATATCAAATTCCTCGAGCTGCCCTGCGGACCAGGTACTGTTGGGTGAGTAATCGCCGTCTTGGTTTATGCTGGCGACCGCCTCAGGCTCACCTGGTGCCTTGATTGGCTCGGCGAGTAGCATAGTCAAAACACAACGTAGCGTACTGGCAATTTGAGCACCGACTACAACACCACCGTCCGACAGCGCCACCACAGCGCATTGTTCGTTTTTGTATTTGGCGAGCAGCTGGGCTAATTTGTGTCCAGCCTCCACCCGGCTATTGAAGTACATCTCTGTCAGTTTAGCATAGAGCTAATGTTTACTTGTAGGTATTCTTAGCAAAAAGAACCGTTCCCGATTACCCTTTTCCCCGGCTACATCTGAGTCTGCCTTATCCACTACAACAAAGTATTGTCGCGCCCAATCTTCGAATGATTTTAAAATGTCCCGACGAATTTTTTCGTTCTTGATAACGCCCTTGTGTTTGAGGTTTTCGTTAGCCGCTTCGAACTGCGGCTTAACCATCAATACCAGCTCTGTCTGGCTATTGCATAAAGTTTTTATATGAGGCAGCAAAGCGCGCAAACTCACAAAGCTAACATCCGCAACGACTACATCGATAGGTTGGTTCGTTGTAAAGTCACGGATGTCGGTTTGTTCGTGCAGTTCAATTCGTTGGTCGGACCGCAAACTGGAGTGAAGTTGATCCTTACCCACTTCGACTGCGAACACTTTTTTTGCACCCCTGCTAAGAGCAAATTGAGTAAACCCGCCGGTACTACTGCCAACATCTAGTACAGTTTTATCTTTGAAGTTAACGCGCAAAACATCAGCTACCGATGCCAGCTTTAAGGCCGCGCGGCTCACAAACTGCTCTTTAGCGGTTATTTGAACCTCGCTGGAATCACGCACCAAAAAGCCGGGTTTTGTCTGGACCGTGCCATCAACCTTGACGTAACCTAGCTTGATATAACTCTCGGCCTGCGAGCGGCTACTGACCAGATCTTTAGATACTAGAGCCGCATCAAGTCGTTGTTTCATAACTTACAGTTTCTCATTTCATCACTCATAAATCGAGAATTTGATCGGCTGGCCATTCGATTAATTCAGGGATTGTGTAGCCCTCAACAAGCCGTTTATAAACTTCTGCCAAGCCAAATACAGTACCTA
>CAYXYR010000011.1:0-16587 GCA_964469435.1 uncultured Candidatus Saccharibacteria bacterium
TGTTAGATTTTGTGGTTGTAGTTGATTTTGGTGTGGTGGATTGTTTTGTCATATAGCCGTCAGTATAGCATGGACTAGGCGTCTAGATGAATCATGGCCAGGCTGTTTTTGCCACGTCTTACAACTACATAACCATGGTTTGAGTCGTCCGTACCAACAGATTGCTGTGACAAAGGAATTTGTTGCCCATTGATGTATACGGAACTACTTTCAAGAAATCGCCTGGCTTCACTGTTTGACGAAGCTAAGCCAGTTTGGACCAGAGCCTCAACCAGGTTGGCTTCGGACTGAGCATTATAAACGGGGAGTTCGTTTGCTAAAATCTGGTAATCACTTACTTCGAGTGTCGAGTAATCTGCGTTACCAAACAATGTTTGGCTCACTCGCTTTACGCTATCTGCAGTATGTTGTCCATGAATCAGTTTTGTTACTTCGTAGGCAAGCGCTTTTTGGGCACTCCTGCCAGCACGGTCTTGGTTAAACTGGGCCATGATATCTTCGATTTGCTGCTTATCTAACAGGGTATAAATTTTTAAATAGTCACTAACTCCTTCGTCATCGACATTCAGCCAGAATTGATAAAACTTGTATGCTGAGGTCTGCGCAGCATCTAACCAAATCGCCCCGCCTTCGGTCTTGCCAAATTTAACCCCTGTAGCTTTATTCACGATGAGTGGTGTTGACCAAATGTGGGCCTCTTTACCAGTTAATCGACGAATCAGATCAACGCCCGCAATACAGTTTCCCCATTGGTCTGCCCCGCAAAGCTGCAGTGTTACACCTTTTTCGCGGAACAGATGTAAGAAGTCGTAGCCTTGGATTAGAGAGTAACTAAACTCGGCATAACTAATGCCAGCCCCATTTTCGCTCAGGCGTGATTGTACAAATTCACGCCCCAACATCTGGCGCATTGGCACATGCTTACCAATATCTCTCAAAAACTCCATATAGCCAATTTCTTTGAACCAGTCGTAATTATCAACAATGTCAAACTCAAGACCATCAAATATATTCTTGTACTGAGAGATAATAGCGGCTTTGTTTTTGGCAACTTCTTCTATAGATTTTAAGTCGCGCTCTTGGGATTTACCGTCAGGATCACCAATTAACCCCGTGGCACCGCCAACCAACAGTACTGCCTTATGCCCAGCGGCTACAAAATGTCGAACCATCATGGCAGCCGCTAGATTACCAATGGTCATAGACGAAGCACTAGGGTCAACTCCCCAGTAAAATGTTATTGGCTTGCCATCAAGCAGAGTTACGTCTTTTAGAGTTGTCTGATTAACGAAGCCCCGCCAGGTGAGTTCGCTACTTAGTGATGTTTTAGTCATAACAGTAGTATAACCCATCAAATTGAGGCACAGAAATGCTCATGATTTTAAGCTACGATTAAGCTATGTGTTTGCTATAATAATAGTTATCTAAGGAGTAGAAGATATATATGACGGCAAGTAGCTCTGGCAACAGTCGACGACCTCGTCGAAACGTTCATGTTACTAAAAGTGGCAAGACAATCAAAGTTAACCGCACACTACTGCAACGTTGGGTACAACGCAAAGATGCAGCTGAGCAGCGTAAGGCGGCACGTAAGGCTACCTTGCCTCAAGGCCGCATAAAAAGATTGCTATATCATTTTGAGCCTAAACGGATGTACCACTACTGGTTTAGCCGTGATGGCGGTATCATGGCTCTCAAAATTGCTGGTGTTGGTTTTGCTGCCGGTTTTCTGATTTTAGTTGGTTTATTTGCGTATTTCCGGAAAGATTTACCTAACCTGCGTGACATATCAGGCAACCAAATAGGTGGTAGTATCCGCTATTACGATCGCACTGGTAAGACCCTATTATACGAAGATTATGATGCTGTTAAACGCGTACCGGTTAAGGGTGCCGTATCGCAATATCTCAAAGATGCTACAGTTGCCGTCGAGGATAAAGACTTCTTTAAGCACGGTGGCTTTGATGTCCGAGGCATCACACGCGCCGGAGTAAATAACTTGCTTGGAAAAGGTAGTACCCAAGGTGGATCGACCATTACCCAGCAGCTGGTTAAGCTAACCCAAAATTGGACCAAAGACCGTAGTTATACTCGTAAGGCCAAAGAGCTCATCTTATCGGTAGAACTTGAGAGAAGTTATTCCAAACAAGAAATTCTTGCCGGTTATCTAGATGCTGCCCCATATGGTAACGTGCAGTATGGTGCCGAAGCTGCATCGCGCGATTACTTCCAAAAATCTGCCAAAGATTTAACACTTGACGAAGCTGCATTCCTTGCTGCCATACCCAAATCGCCCTCTTTTTACTCTCCATACGGTGCTTACTATAAGAGCAATATAGAAGATTCCAAGCCTGCATTGATCGGGCGTCAGCACTACATATTGGACCTGATGGAACAGCAAGGTATGATTACTGCAAAACAACGTGATGATGCTAAAAAAGTCGATACTTTAGCCACAATACATGAACCACAACCTAAATTTGCTGGAATTAAGGCACCTTGGTTTGTATTGGCTGCTAAGAGACAGCTAGAGGAAGATCGTGGTGCTAACTCGGTGAAAGTTGGTGGCTGGTCTGTGACGACAACTTTAGATCTAGACAAACAAGCACTTGCGGAGGAGCAAGTAGCAAAGGGTCTAGCCCAGGTAAAACGTCAGGGTGGCGACAATATTGCATTTGCTGCTGAAGACGTTAAAACAGGGCAAATGGTTGCTTTGGTAGGCGGAGTAGACTTTACTAATCCTGATTTTGGTCAGATAAATTATGCACAAACACCGCTACCTCCCGGATCAAGCTTTAAACCGTACGACTACGCAGCGTTAATGGAAAACACGACTAACTTTGGCGCGGGCTCTGTACTTTATGACACTCAAGGTCCCATTGATGGCTACCCATGTACAATCAAAGCAACTCCAAAAGCAGATAAAAATGCTAACTGTCTGTGGGATTACGATCTTCGGTACCCTGGGCCAATCACTCTACGATATGCTTTAGGGGGCTCTAGGAACGTCCCAGCTGTAAAGGCAATGCTTATTGCAGGCATAGAAAAAACAATCACTACTGCAGAAAAACTAGGGCTAAAAAGCGGCTATAAGTGCTACCAAGATCAAGCACTAACTAAAGAGGGCCCTTGCTACGGTGCCTCGGCCATTGGTGACGGAGCTTTCCTACGTCTTGACGAGCATGTTCATGGATATGCTACTCTATCACGCAACGGTCTTAACATTCCTCAGACATACATCCTAAAAGTGACTGATTCCAACGGTAAAACTTTAACCGAATGGAAGCCAAGCAAGGGTGAGCAAGCAATTCGCGCCGAAAGTGCTTACATAGTTAGCGACATGCTAAGCGATCCAAATGCAAGCTACTTCCCCGCCGGCAATAAGCCGCAGCGCTATGGCAATTGGAAGTTTGGCATCAAGACAGGTACTACCAACGATGCAAAGGATGGTTGGATGATGGGTATGTCTACTCAGTATGCAGTAGGAACGTGGGTTGGATATCATTCACGTCAGAAAGTTATGAGTGGCTTTATGGAGACCATGACTCAGCCAATAGTTCAGGGCTGGATGCGTAAAGCACACGATGGCATACCCGCTGTTGATCGCGTTAGACCTGCAGGCGTTCAGACACTCCCAGCGTATGTAATACGTAGCAAGGTGGGTCTTGGATCTGTGGAGCCCTCAACAGCAACAGACCTGTTCCCATCTTGGTATAAGCAACCAAACAAATCTGCAACCGGTGAACGTACAATAGATAAAGTATCTGGCAAGTTAGCTACCGACTGTACACCAAACCTAGCCAAAGAAAAAACTAACGATGCTGCGGCCATGACATTCTCGGGTGACCGATTTGTAGCTGGTGGCAACTCCTCATCTGGGAGTGATAAAGATGATGTTCATAAATGTAGCGACTCGCGACCTTTCGTTAGCTTGAATATATCAAGTAACGGCTCTAGCTATGATTTATCTGCTGATGTTTCTCAAGGAACTCACCCGATATCTAGTGATAAGTTCAGGGGTACAGTCAACTATTTGATTGATGGCCAAACCATTAGATCATTCAATATAGATGGACCTGGCGTTGGAATTGCACCATTTACATACACGCCGGACTTTGTTGGATCAAAGACAATTAGCGTACAAGTTATAGATAGTGTGCTTTACGACTCTACAAGTGATACGTCAACTGTAAGTGGCTCTGGGGGTGGCTCTACTAGCCCTTTAACTATCACAAGCCCAGCCGACAACGCAAGCGTTAGTAGCCCAACAACCATCACTTGGGCAGGCGGGTCAGGATCATACACTCTATATAGAGATGGTTCACCAATAGGAAGCTGCTCGAATATAAGCAGTAAGTCGTGTAGTGGCGTGGTACTTGCTGGGTCAGCTTATCACAACCTATATGTCAAAGATGGTAGCGGTAATATCAGCTCAACCATCAAGCTTAAGCAACTTTAGGGTCTAGCGTTCTAAAAATTGGTTTAGCGCTAGTCGTATATTTGTGCAACTATACAATCCAGCTAGCTTCTTGCCTTTGACGGCTGGACCGAGTGCTCCTTCGAAGCCCAGCTTTTTGGCTTCTGAAAGTCTCTTGTCAATCTGCGGTACGTGGCGAATCTCTCCACTTAGACCCACTTCACCAAACACGACAACATTCTGTTTTAACTGCATACCTTTGCTAGCGCTAGCTATAGCCATACATATCGCTAGGTCGGCAGCTGGCTCACTAATGCGCATACCCCCAACAATGTTGACATAGATGTCTTGGTCGGCCAGATTTAATTTCGTGCGCCTCTCTAGCATTGCAATCAGAAGATTAACACGGTTAATGTCAACACCACTGGCTGCGCGCTTGGGGTAACCGTAGCTGCTTTTATTCACCAATGCTTGAACTTCAACCAACAAAGGTCTAGATCCCTCCATAGTCGCCAATACAATACTTCCATCGCTAACTTGCCTTTCGGCTAAGAGTGCTTGTGATGGATTGCTTACTGGGCTCATTCCTTCGTCTTGCATCTCAAATATGCCAGTCTCGTTGGTCGAACCATAGCGGTTTTTTACTGTTCTTAATACCTTGAAACCGCCATAACGGTCACCCTCTAGCTGCAGTACTACGTCAACTACATGCTCTAATATCTTTGGTCCCGCTATAGAACCTTCTTTGGTTACATGCCCAACCAAAAGTAAGGCTGTGTCGGTCTGTTTGGCTGCTGCTGACAAGATGTGGGTACTGTTGGTAATTTGACTAACCGAGCCTGGTGCAGAGGCAATTTCCTTTAAGCTAACGGTTTGTATCGAGTCTACGATGACAAGTGAATAATTTCCAGCAGCAATAGTTGACGCGATGTCGTCAGTGCTGGCAGAGCTAGCTATATCGAGTTTACTATTATTACATTTCAGACGCTCAGCGCGGATTGCGACCTGGCTAGCAGACTCTTCTCCACTTACATATAAAACTGGCTGGTCAGCAGCAACGGCATTAGCTAGCTGTAGTAGTAAAGTACTTTTGCCAATACCTGGCTGACCCGCCAGTAAGCTAACACTACCCGGGACTAGACCACCACCCAATACAATGTCTACTTCACTGATTGCAGTAGAAATGCGCTTATCTGGACTTTTGCGCCTTATCGCTGCAATATTTTGCGACTCAAGTTTTTTTCCTTGTACTTGCCTAGACGACACAACAATATCGGCCTGTTCTTGTAGGGTATTCCACTCGCCACAGTTATAGCATTTGCCGGCCCAAGTACTTGATGTTGCTCCGCAATTAGTGCAGACAAATTGCACAGTTTTTTTTGCCATAGGTCAACTATAGCTGATTTCGCGTACTAATTCGACTATCTAGGGCTTTTGTTAGTGTTTGCAAATCTTGCGCAAGACCATTGCGTTCGTCTAGGATACGTCGGTATTGCCCAATCAGGCCATTCGTCTGATTTATTAGCGTGTTGTAATTCTTGACAGCGAGATTATACGGAGCCACACCTGCATTATATCCAGCTATATCACCGTTTCGTCTCAGCGCGTTAAGTTGTTCTTTTTGCGTCGATAGAGCTGCCTGCAAGTTATCTAGTTGGGCATTGTTGGCATTAATTTGAGCTTCTAGCGACGATAGCTGGGCGTCATCCGCTTCGATTTTAGACTTTCGTGAAGTAAATTCAGCCTCGTACTTGTCAGAGAAGCCTACAATCTTGGCACGATCGGTAAAGTATTGCTTGTAATACGCCTCTAGATCTGGAGGAAGGTTCGCAACCTCAGTACCAAGTATTGAGTGTAGTTCGTTGGCGATATCAGCGTTGGCGTTTTGATAGGCCTTAATGTTTGCCAAAATCCTATTATCTTGCAAATTATCGTATGCTTGAGTGATTAGGGCATTCACCCTGGCCCGTTCTTTACTATCCAGTCTTTGATAGGCTGCATGAAGCATTTCATGTGCCGATGTTACTTGCTCAACTCCATCTAACCTAGGGTCTTCGACATCCAGTAAGAATATACCTTTAAGCTGAATGTAACACCCTAGTACAATAGTTTGCTCGTTTTCTCGACAGCTATTATTAAAATTCTCCTTGTCTTGTAGTGCAGGCTTACTCAGGAAGAATAGCTGTCGCCCACGACCGTTCATGGTAGTCTCATCCGCAAGTTTGGCGATTGCCGGTGGTGCTTGATAAGACCGCAACGCCCACCAATCTAACAAAGGTACTCTGTTTATATAAACCGCAACAGCACCACAAATTATTAAAATGGTTAGTAATATCGACCCGATCGGAGCCCGGCGTTTTTCGATTATCATTACCGTATTAGTATAGCAGGACTACTCTGCAACAGTGGAATAGGTTAATACCTTATTTTTCACACCGACATTAACAATATGGCCTTTATCTAGCTTGTTATCCAGTATAGATAGAGCGACATGGTCCTCTACAGTGTCTTGTAGCAATCTGCGCATTGGCCGAACGCCATTTTTTGCATCATAACCTTCTTCAAGTAATTGCTGCTTAGCTGCCGAGCTTACAGTCAGACCAATACCATGCTTAACCAGCCTTTGACGTAATTCATCAATTTGTAGATCGAGGATTTGTAGAGCGTCTTTTTTGGTTAAAGCCCTAAACACTACGACCTTATCGATGCGATTGAGCAGCTCTGGGCGCATTAGTTTTTTAAGCTCGTCGTGAACTTTGTCTTTATTCTTGGCATGAAGCTCATCCAGGTCGGAATTTTGCTTATTTGTCTGGGCCTGAAAGCCTAGTGTGGCCTCTTTCTGTAGCTTATCTGCCCCAACGTTACTGGTCATGATAATTATGGTGTTACTAAAATCAATAGCCCGGCCTTTGGCGTCAGTTAGCACGCCATCTTCCAGAATTTGAAGCAGCATATTGAATACTTCCGGATGGGCTTTCTCGATTTCGTCAAACAGCACTAGACTATATGGCTGCCGTCTAATTTTATCTGTTAGCTGACCACCATCGTCGTAGCCTACGTAGCCTGCCGGTGCACCAACCAATCTAGCGGCAGTATGGCGTTCGCTAAATTCACTCATGTCGATTTTGATCATCGCGTCTTTACTGCCAAAAAACTCTCTTGCCAGGACGCGAGCCAGCTCGGTTTTACCAACACCTGTAGGCCCAAGGAATATAAACGATCCAATTGGTCGATTTTCGCTAGATATCCCAGATCGGCTACGACGAATTGCTTTGGCAACAGCAGTAACAGCCTCGTCCTGTCCAATTACATGTCTGCCGATGGTTTTTTCTAGTTGTAGTAAGTATTTTGCTTCGGAACGAATTACTTTCTGTACCGGTACCCCAGTCATACGTGCAACTACCTGAGCAACGTCATCACTATGGACAGTTAGCTTATTTGCACCCTTACCTTTCTCTTGTAGTTTTTTTAGTTCTTCGCCAATCTGACTAGCGCGTGTTTTGTATTGGGCCGCTTTTTCGTAGTCTTCGTTATCGACTGCTTCGTCTATCCGACTGTTAACAAGTTTAAGCTCCTTTTGCAGACTTCGAACTTCTGGTGGTGTCTTACCTTTATCTACACGCAAATGGGCAGCTGTTTCGTCCAATAGGTCAATAGCTTTGTCTGGCATGAATCTATCATTTATATATCTAGCGGCTAGGTTAACGGTATCTTCCAGAACTTCATCACTGATAGTTACGGCGTGAAACTCTTCGTAATGCCTCCTAAGCCCTTTGAGAATTGCCAGTGTTTCGGCTTTGTTGGTTTCTGGTACTATGATTGGCTGGAAACGACGTTCCAAGGCAGCATCTTTTTCTATATGCTTAGTATATTCTGTGGTAGTTGTAGCTCCGATAACCTGAATTTTACCGCGCGCAAGAGCTGGCTTAAGAATGTTACCTGCGTCCATAGCGCCCTCTGCTGCTCCGGCACCAACAATCAGGTGGAGCTCGTCTATAAAGATGATTGTCTTGTTGTCACCTTCTAGTTCGGCCATGACTTTTTTAAGGCGTTCTTCAAATTCACCACGATATTTTGTGCCGGCTATCATGCCAGCTAGGTCGAGCATTACAATGCGTTTATCTAACAAACTATCTGGTACGTCCTCGCTAACAATTCGTTGCGCCAAACCCTCAACGATAGCTGTCTTACCAACCCCTGGTTCACCTATCAATACTGGGTTGTTTTTGGTACGTCGATTCAGGATAGTGATAACTCTTCTTATCTGGTTATCACGGCCAACTACAGGGTCTAATTTTTTTTCTCGTGCCTGGGCGGTTAAATCCGTGCCGTAAAAATCTAGAGCTGTTTTCCGCGCCTTTTTCGGTCGACGGCGCGTACTGCTACCCGAATCGCTACTCTGTTCACGGTTCATATACTGTTCAATTTGCCCTGCAAGGCCATCAATGTCGATGTTCATGTCCTTAAGAAGTACTGTGGCTCGAGCATTTTTTTGGCTAAGTATGCTGTAAAGAATATGCTCTGTGCCACAAAAATCCTGATTAAAGTCTTGGGCAATTTCGTAAGCCATCTTCAGAGTTAACTTGGCGGTTTCGCTAAGTCCTTTTGCGCCCATATTAATGACTACATTCTTTGGGTTAAGATTTAAGGCTAGGCGAGCTCGATCAAGTGTAATGCCAGCATCTTCTAGTATTTTTGATCCCATACTACCTTCTTGCGCCAAAACACCCAGCAACAAATGCTCAGTGCCAATGTAGGCGCTACCAAAAGTGCGAGCAATTGCATCGGCGTGCTTCAGACTATGCAGAGCATTGTCTGTTAGATGGTTCAAGAATTCTTGGAAATCAGGTGAGTTTTGCATATATCACCATGATACACAATTAGCACTCGACGTGCAAGAGTGCTAATTGTAATTTTTCTTTATCTATTTATTCGCCGTGTTCTTCGATAGCCTCAAGCAGGCTACTCTCTAGAGCTTCTTTCTTTTTAAGGCGGGGCATAGCTTTTGGCTCGGCTTTGGCAACTGGTGCAGGCTTTTCTTGTTCGGCCGTAATATCAATATCGTAACCAGTTAGTTTGCTTGCCAACCGGACATTTTGACCGGCTTTACCAATAGCAATACTCTGTTGGTCTTCTGGGACGATGACTGTTGCCTTTTTATCGGCTTCGTTAATTACTACTTGACTGACCTTAGTCGGACTAAGGGCATTAACGATGAACTCTTTAATGTCATCACTCCAGACAACGATGTCGATCTTTTCTTGTTCGCCGACTTCACTCATAACTGCATTTACGCGAGTACCGTGACCGCCTACAAAGGTTCCGACTGGATCAACTCCAGGTACGCTGCTAGCTACAGCAATTTTGCTACGCACGCCAGCTTCACGAGCAATGCCCTTAATCTCAACAGCATTGTTCTCCATTTCGGGTACTTCGCTACGGAATAGGTGCTCTATGAACTGAGCATTGCCGCGACTAACCACGAGTTGTGGGCCACGAAAACCACGTTCAAGGTCCTTAAGAAATACCTTTAGGCGTTGGCCTGGGTAGTAACGCTCACCCTGTATTTGCTCACTCTTGGGCATAATACCCTGGGCTTTGCCTAGGTCGATTCGAACTATCATACCCTCTACGCGCGACACAATCCCGTTAATGATAGTGCCTATCTTGTCGTCGTACTCAGCCATAACTATCTCACGCTCAGCTTCACGTAAACGTTGCAAGATAACTTGCTTTGCAGTTTGCGCAGCAACACGACCAAAATTCTCAACCTTTTCGTGTACTTCTACAGTTTCGTCAATTTTGGCATTTTTGCGTATAGCCTGCGCTTCTGTCAGGCTGATCTCGAAGTGTGGGTCGCCAACTTTTTCGACAACGTCCTTGCTGATATAAGCGTCTACGTCACCATTGTTTAGGTTCATAGTGACCCGAACTTCTTGCTCACGATCACCGTAATCACGACGGTATGCAGCTGCCAAAGCCTGCTCAACAATCTCCTGAACAGTTTCTTCTGGTAAGTTTTTTTCCTCAGCAATTGCTTTTACTGCAACCGCCAGGCCTTTCATATCTAATTCCATAAAATGAATCCTTTCTATTTCTTATGAAAAAATCCGACCTGCTTGGCCGGATCAACTAAACACAATTATAGCTTAGATAACCGTTGTATACAATACCAACTTTTGATGACTAGCTCATGCTAGACTAGTAAGAATGAAAAAAGTAAAACGACTCTACGACCAATTTTGCCCCACCCACTACATATTAGAATTATCCCCTAACCGTGAAGCCAAAACATTTAGCGGTCGTGTTGTTATAACTGGGCATAAAGTTGGCAGACCCAGCCAGCGCCTAACATTACACCAAAAAGACCTCAAAATCACCTCAGCACATGTTATTTTTCACGATAAAAAAGGCGATAAAGAGCTAACCATCCACCGTACAAATCACCATGCTGGCTTTGACGAAGTCCGCTTGCATAGCGAAACCATGATTTACCCTGGCCGCTACACCATCAGCCTATCTTTTGAGGGTAACATTACTTCTCAAATGAACGGCATGTACCCATGCAATTTTACTCATGACGGTCAAGAGAAGCAGCTCATAGCCACCCAATTTGAGAGCCATCATGCCCGTGAGGTATTCCCTTGTATTGACGAGCCAGAAGCCAAGGCAACTTTTGACCTTACTTTAACTACACCAGAGGCCGAAACTGTGATTGCTAACACGCCTATTAGTAAACACACGACTAAAGATGGCAAAACTACTTCAACTTTCGAACGCACACCAATTATGAGTACGTATTTGTTGGCGTTTGTGTACGGCGAGCTAGGCTACAAAGAAGCCAAAACCAAGGATGGTGTATTGGTGCGCACCTACGCAACGCCAGATAATGTCGAGCACACTGGTTTTGCACTTGAAGTAGCGGTAAAAATTCTCGAGTTCTATAACGATTATTTTGGCATCAAGTATCCCTTGCCCAAGTGCGACATGATAGCCCTACCAGATTTTGCTAGTGGAGCTATGGAAAACTGGGGTTGCATAACATACCGTGAGCATGCCCTACTCGTCGATCCGGACAATACCAGCCTGTCCAGCAAGCAATACGTCGCCCTGGTTGTAGCCCACGAGCTTGCCCATCAATGGTTTGGTAACTTGGTTACCATGCGCTGGTGGACGGATTTATGGCTGAACGAAGGTTTTGCTAGTTGGATCGAGTACTTGGCCGTTGATCACCTCTTTCCCAGCTGGAAAATGTGGACCCAATTTGTCGTAGACGAGCAGCAACAAGCCCTAAAACTTGACGCCCTAGAACACACTCATCCAATTGAGGTACCGATTGGCCACCCGGACGAAATTCGTACCATATTTGACGCTATAAGTTATAGCAAGGGCGCCAGCATAATTAACATGCTATATCACTACCTGGGAGCAAAGGATTTTCAAACAGGTTTGCAATATTATCTGAAAAAACATGCCTATAAAAATACTGATACAGTCGATTTATGGGAGGCGTTAGCTGAAGCTAGCGAAAAACCAGTGGCCAAATTTATGAACGCTTGGACTTCATTAGGAGGTTACCCGTTATTACAAGTAAGCATAGATGACCAAAACCTTAGGCTTGAGCAAGCCCGCTTTTACCTAAACCCACTCACTAAAGATAAGGACACGACTACAACGTGGCCTGTGCCTTTACTGGCTAGCAACAAAAAACTACCGGATGTGCTGGAAGATCAAAGCTTGCAAATCGAACTTCATGGTGTTGACCACCTTAAGTTTAACAAGGGCGAGAGCGGCTTTTATAGGACAGTTTACAATGCCACTCATTTGCAAAATCTGGCGGAGCAAATAAGGAAAGGTCACTTACAGCCATTAGATCGTCTAGGAATACTTGGTGATGTTTTTGATACAGCCAAAGCTGGCTATACCAATACTGTAGATGCTCTACATTTACTTGAGTCTTTTGACAATGAAGATGACAACGCCGTTTGGGACATTATGGCTACCAATCTGGCAAGTGTACGTGTTGTCATGAATGACGAAAGCTTACGCGAAGCTATGAAGCCTTATGTTCGCAAACTAGTCTCTAAGCAGCAAAAACGACTTGGCTGGGAAAGAAAGCCTCACGAATCACATTTTGATTCATTATTACGACCTACTATTTTGGGTATGGCCGCTGTGGCAGACGCCCCAGATGTCACTGACAAAGCCATAGCGCTATTTAATGATATGGAACATCCGGAAGACGTGCCTACCGAACTTAGATCTTCTGGAACACGAACTAATCTGCGCAATGGTGCCGTAGACCCAGATATGCGGAGTATAGTTTATGGAACTGCGGCCCGGCACGGTGGCCAAAAAGAGTTTGATAAGTTGCTAGCACTCCACAACGCTAGTAGTTCAAGTGAAGAACGCCTTAATCTTTGCGCCGCTCTGTGTGGTTTTAAGCAACCTAAGATAATTGATCAAACTCTAGCATTAATAAATACCGAGCAAGTTAGACTTCAGGATGTTGCTTACTGGTTAGCATATAGCTTCAGTAATCGATTTGCTCATCAAAAAACGTGGGATTGGGTAATTAAACATTGGGATTGGCTCCAAGAGAATCTAGGATCTGATCTCGCCTTTTACAGGATTCCTATATACGCCGCTCGTGGCTGCAGTGACGCTGGTTTTTTGCCCGAGTATGAAGCGTTCTTTAGAAAGCACATGACTCCAGCCTTCGAACGTAATATCAACCAAGGTATTGAGTTTATACAATGGCAATCCGAATGGAAAAAACGAGACTTGAAGGCTGTTAAAGCGTTCTTTGATGCCAAAAACTAAAGTTCTACTATTTCTGTAACTTCCATTTTACTGCCCGACACCTCTACGGCTAACAAACGATAATCGCCTGTCCAGTCATGGCTCTGAACCCATGATGTGGCGGCGAATGCCATCTGTTTTTGCTTTTTCTGGGTGATATAGTCCAAACCAGTGCCCTGTATGCTGCTGTTTCTGTACTTAACTTCTGCAAAAAACACAATTTTGTATTTTTGGGCCACGATATCAATCTCGCAGAATCTCGTACGCCAATTCTTTTCGATGATTCTATAGCCACAACTAGCAAGATAGTCGGCTGCAATAACCTCTGCACTCTTGCCATCACTAGTGCTGCTCATGCAATTTCCTAACAGGCTTAAAGCTGAGTCTGTGTAAAGGCGTAAGCCCAAAGTCTTGTAAAGCTTTTATATGCTTTGCGGTGCCATAACCAACATTACTATCAAAACCGTAGTCAGGATATAGTTGAGCCTGCTTAGCCATGTATTGGTCGCGTACAACTTTTGCCCAAACACTAGCAGCACTAACTAGTGGGTGTAGAGCATCAGCATCGATAACGCAGCTTACGTTAGTGTATGTTGATGAGCAGTAATTTATAGGTCCATCCATTATTATAGTCTCGTCGGAAGTTGCCTTGATGGCAGTCAGAGCTCGCATAACACCTAGCCTCATAGCCTTTGTGAGGCCATTTGAGTCGATTTCGGCCGGTGCTACCCAACCTTCACCAATGTCGCCACTTTGACTAATTCCATTCACTAGAGATTCGCGTGATAATTTAGTTAATTGCTTTGAGTCAGCCAAACCCTTGGGCAGTTGACTTGTTTGACGTACAGCAACCACAAGCAATGGCCCAGCCCAGCAGCCTCTGCCAACCTCATCTATACCTATCATAATGTCATAGTAACAAAAAACCACCCTTAAAGGGTGGTTGATTTACAAAACACAAAATCTATTCTTTAGTCTCGGCAGGTGCTTCGACTGCAGTATCTTCTGTTTCTTGCTTAGCCTCGACTTCTTCTACAGGAGCCTCTTTAACAGTGTTTACAGATTGACGGTCAAAATCTACACCAGTCAAACGAGCAGCCTTACCAGTGCGGGCTCGCATATAGGTAAGGTAATTACGACGTACTTTGCTACGCTTGGTAACCTCGACCTTAACGACTAATGGTGAGTGCAGTAAATATGTCTTTTCCACGCCAATACCGCTGGCTACACGTCTAACTGCAATTGTTGAGGTCAAACTACCTTTACGACCAACACGGATCACTAATCCTTCAAAAACCTGCACACGCTCTTTGTTGCCTTCTTTGATCTTTTGATGAACGCGAACAGTGTCACCAGGTCGAACATCAACAACGTCGTGTTTTTTGTACTTATCTTGAATTTTTTGAATAACAGATTGCATAACCAATAAACCTTACACTAATTTTCTCTTTCGATCAAGTATATCACATCTGTTGTGATAAGAAAACACCCCGCCCAACCAAAAGCCAGGTACAATATCCATATGGATTACGCACAAGAAGCCCTAAAGAAACACAAGCAGCTAAAGGGCAAAATTGCCATCAAACTCAAGGATTCTTTAGATACCAAAGAAAAGCTGAGTACTTATTACACGCCCGGGGTCGCAACAGTTAGCAGTTACCTGGCCGAGCACCCATCCGAGACCAGAGACTATACATGGTTGAATAACAGTGTAGCTGTAGTCAGTGACGGATCTGCAGTATTGGGCCTAGGCAATATAGGCCCCAATGGAGCATTGCCGGTCATGGAAGGTAAAAGTATGCTATTTAAGCACTTCGCTGACATCGATGCAGTGCCACTTGTGCTGGATGTGCACACTGCTGACGAGATTGTAACAGCAGTCAAGGCGGTTGCTCCTAGCTTTGGAGGTATTAATCTAGAAGATATTGCAGCTCCGCTATGTTTTGAAGTTGAAGAAAGACTAAAAGAGGAACTAAACATCCCGGTGTTTCATGATGACCAACATGGTACTGCGATTGTAGTGCTTGCCGGTCTAATAAATGCCATGGAGGTATTGGGTAGAAAGCTAGAAGATGCCAAGATTGTAGTAGTTGGAGCCGGTGCAGCGGGTACGGCCATAATGAAGCTAATACATCTATATGCTACGCCTAGAATTTTTGCCGTTGACAGCAAGGGTGTAATTAGTCCAAATCGTAACGACCTTAACGAAGAAAAACGTGCCTTGTTACGGTTTACCAACTTATCAGGCACTGATGGATCGCTCGAAGATATTTTGCAGGGTGCTGATGTATTTATAGGAGTATCTAAGGCAGGTCTACTAACGCCAGCAATGGTAGAATCTATGGACAAAAACCCAATTGTTTTTGCAATGGCCAATCCAACACCAGAAATCATGCCCGATATCGCAAAAAAAGCCGGTGTTGCCATAATGGCTACTGGAAGAAGCGACTTCCCAAATCAGGTCAATAATGCTCTAGCTTTTCCTGGAATATTTCGAGGGGCGCTCGATAATAAGGTAACCAAAATTACAGATGATCACAAAATAGCAGTTGCCGAAGCAATAGCTGGTTTGGTAGATACGCCTACAGTAGAAAATATTATACCTAGCGTGTTGGACGAACGTTTGGTACCTACTATTGCAAAGGTTATCGTTTAGCCCAAAACGCGGAATACCTCTTCTACTGCTGTCTCCCCTGCAACTAATTTTAGCAAGGCGCTGTGCAGCATGGTCAGCATACCGTTTTGAACAGCTAGTGCTTCGATATCTTGTGAAGATATGTGAGTAGAGCGATCTTGCATCAACTTACGCAGCGCATCACTCATAACCAACTGTTCACGCAATGCTATCTGACCTTTGTATCCAAACGGATTATCGTCAGATTTGCCAGGACGATATAACTGCAAATTATTAAAGTCTGGTTTCTGAACAGATGGTGGCAAAGTTTCCGCAATTGATTGCAAGCGTTTAATGACATCAGCTTCTGGGGTGTAGGCTTGCTTGGTATTACTATCTAGCCGTCGTACCAGTCGTTGGGCCATAATTAAGCGAATAGCGGATACGAACAAAGGATTTTCGCCAATCACGTCGATAAGCCGTGTCAGAGCAGCCGATGCTGAACCTGCGTGAAAGGTCGAAAGCACCAGGTGGCCGGTCAGCGATGCTTGCAAAGCAGTTTTTGCAGTATCCATATCTCTAATCTCACCAACCATTACTACATCTGGATCTAGACGGAGAACGGCTCGCAACTTATCAGCGAAGTTGGCCTCTTGGCTTGTCTGACTAGTAACCGATACTTGTGTAATGCCTTGAAATTGATACTCGACTGGGTCTTCTATTGTGATTATTTTGCGTTCGTCGTTGTTCAAGC
>CAYXYR010000012.1:0-16389 GCA_964469435.1 uncultured Candidatus Saccharibacteria bacterium
GATCACGGGACCAGAACCCGTTGCCTTACCACTTGGCCAATCCCCATCAATATTGATTTACAAGGGGTGATTATACCTCAAAAAGCTAACTTTTACCAGACAGTGGCGCACTTTGCTTTAGTGCTATACTTATTATGTTAATAGAGGGTAATCATGCAAAAATTCATAAAACAGCTTATGGTGCTTAGTAGCTTTATGCTGGTACTTAGCCCTGCTGCAATTGTATACGCACGCGGTGGTGAAGGGTCTGGTGGTAGTTCTGACATGGGCAATATGTCCCATACTAACGAAAGCGAGATAGAGCAACAAAAGGAGCTTGCCGAAAAGCAAGCTGAACTTGCCAAGCATCAGGCAGAAAAGCAGGCCGAAGCACAAAAGAAGATGGGTGAAAGAGCCAAAGAGCTCGAGCAAGAAGGCGAAAAAGATCGCAAGCGAACTCCCGAAGAGCGAAAAAAGACCTGCCAAGAGCGCAAGGCTGGATTAGAGCAAAAACTAACAAATATTAAGAAAAACTCTCAGAAGCACCAGGATAAAATTACTAGTTTTCTAGACAAAACAGTTAAATATAAGGACGACAACAATATAACCGATGCAGATGTCGCTGCTGCCATACTTAAGGCTACCGATGCCAAGGCAACTTCGGCTGCTTCGGTTGCGGCTTTACAGACGTTATCTCCAAGCATAGATTGCACAAGCGGTGCCGTTGCTAGCGATGTTGCAGCATTCAAGGCTGCTGCCGAGCAAACACGGAACAACCTAAAGGCCTACCGAAGCGCAGTTAAGGGTGTTTACGAAGCACTAGAAAAAGTTAAAGAGTCTGCGACTAACAACAGTGGAGATCAACAATAATGAAAAAAATAACACTCAATCAATCTGGTTTTGAGCATGTAACTATTCTGGTAATTGTTGCTCTAGCAATAGCTGTTGGTGCAGTGGGCTATCGTGTCGCTAATAAGCCAGCCGCAAAAACTATCCAATCAAAAGAGACAACTACAGCCGTGCCTGAAACGCTAAAGTCGAAAACAGACATTACTAATGCCAAAAACAGCCTAAATGCTCAGCAGGTTGAAACGGATCTAAACCCAGCCCAGCTGGACAAAGATCTAAGCGATTTGCGTTAAATAGTATCGGCTGTTAATATACAAAAGTTAACAATTTAAACCATATAAAGAGTACGGAGAGAGATCTAGCTCGTTGACCCGTCGGCAACCTACCAAATTGGCAAGGTGCTCCACCTAGCCCGGGACCCGGGAACGATATGAGTTTTCTCTTATCCTTTCTGGTTAACCCAGAAAGGATATTTTTATGTCAAAAAAAGTAACATTATTCACCAGTGAATCAGTCTGTGCGGGGCACCCCGATAAGATTGCCGACCGCATTAGCGATGCAATTTTAGATGCCGTACTAAAACAAGACCCACACGCACGTACGGGCATAGAGACTGTCGCCGGTGCTAACCGCGTGGCACTGTTTGGTGAGATTAATACCACGGCCAAGGTGGACTTCGAGCAAATAGTACGCAGCACAATCAAGGAGCTTGGTTACACCAACCCAGACTGGGGGTTTAGCCAGGCATCAGAATTCAAAAACAACATCCACCAGCAATCGCCTGAAATCGCCCAGGGTACAAACGATGACACTGGTGCTGGTGACCAAGGCATGATGTTTGGTTTTGCCATAAACGAAACACCCGAGCTAATGCCTTTGCCAGTGGCGATTGCGCACTCGTTGACAAGACGACTCGACGAAGTCCGTGAAACGAAGGTACTGGATTACATACGTCCAGACGGCAAAAGCCAGGTTACAATTCGTTATGAAGATGACAAACCGGTGGGAGTCGAGACGGTGGTAATTGCTACCGCCCATAACGAAGACACGAGTGATGTAATCGTCAAACAGGGGATTTACGACCAAGTGGTCAAGCCTGTCCTAGACAAGTATGGTTACTCGGTTGAGCTAGACAAGCTGATTGTGAATGGCACTGGCACATGGCACATCCCAGGCCCAGAAAGTGATGCGGGGCTTACCGGACGTAAGATTGTAGTCGATACCTATGGTGGTTATGCTCGTGTTGGCGGTGGTGCGTTTAGTGGAAAAGATCCAAGCAAGGTAGATCGTAGCGGTGCTTATGCCGCTAGGTACATCGCCAAAAACATAGTTGCCAAAGGCCTGGCGACAAAATGTGAGGTTGGTTTGGCATATGTAATTGGCCAAGCAAAACCACTCATGAAAACCATTGATGTGTTCGGTACTGGCACAACAAGTCAGGAAGAAATCGAAGCGTTTGCCGAAAACCTGATCGATACTTCGGTAAAAGGAATTGTGACAAAACTGGATTTGCGACGACCTATTTACCAACAAACCAGTGCTTACGGTCACTTTGGTAAAAAAGATTTGCCCTGGGAGAAAGTTGCATAACTAAACTCATACCGCTATTGCTATAATATCGATATAGCAATTGAGGTGTAGGATGTTCGGGCTTAGATTACCTTGGTCAAAAAATAATAGCATGTCTCGACTTAAAATTATTAGTCGCAAGGCGTTACTGCCTGTTATCTTGGCGGTTGCGGGTGGGTTATTAATCTTAGCTACAAAAGCGGCTACCGCCAACACAAGGCTCAATCCTGCCGATGGCAAGTTAACTGGCAATATAGCTATAAATGCATCGGGCAGTTCAAGTTTTGTTCAATTTGGCTCTAAGAACAAATTATCTTGTGGTCGTAATGTAGCTAATTACACATATGTGCGTCCATTTGGGCCTGAAGCAGCCTGGAACATACCAGCATGCGTGCTAAAGAAATGGTCTGCTCGTAGTGATGATTTCGTTAATAGACTCGCCAATAATGCTATTCGTAACAATCTTGGTAACTACGACAATAACGGAGTCAGAACGCCAATGACGAAGCTTGATTTTTCTACTGAGTTTGGGCTTACAGACTCTGGCTCAGCAGGGAATGACTACTCGGTTCCTATATACGATGCTAAGGATGCCACACAGCAAGTACGTGTTTTTCTAAAAACAACCTACGCAGGATACAATGCGAATATAGGCGGTAACTGGATTGAGTCACCGTCATATAATTGGAATGCTACGGTCCCATGGAATCCTTCTTGGCGAGGGGCATTTGGCAATGACCAGGGCCTAGTCATACTTGATCATACGACTGGCAGAGAAATCTATCTATGGAACGTTTCTCGGGCGGACATGCCGTCTCCATTCAACAATGTGAGTGAGTGTGCGTTAGATATTGCTGATTTGGCAAGAGGTTATAACCAAAATGTTGACTTGTGCGCTGCCGCTGCGACCATTGCTAAAAAGTATGATTTTACTGATGCCGATTACCGTACTTACGAAGGCAATTCACCGCCCGCAAACGGCGGAGGCATTCAGAATTACGCAGGGCTTGTGACTCCAGATGAAGTCTCGGCCGGTGAAATACGACATGCAATAAAATTTGTCATTACAAACACGATGTTTGGCCCTGCTTGCTCGAAAACACTAGATATTGGTGACCCAAGCATTGGTACTACTTGCGGTACAGCATTTGCTCCTGCAGGACAATTTGAGAATAACAGGATTACAGATGGCAAGGGCGGAGGCTCACAGTTTGCCCCAGGCAACACGCCAGACGAAATTCGCTCTGGCACTGTGCCCGAGGGCACGAGATTTGCGCTTAACATATCTGATAGTGAAATTAATACCTGGCTTGATAGTAGAGGATACACAGGACGAAAGAGGGAAACGGCACGAATATTTGCAGTGGCCATGCGAGATTATGGTCTCATAATTACAGATACTAGTGGTGGTGGAACAAGTATACAAACATCCGGCGGGATGAACCCAACAACATCAGCCAAATGGCGAGCTCTTGGCATTGATAATGATGGAAAAGATTTTTTGTACAAACTCTTTACGAAAGAAAAGCTCTATATGCTCGAGCCTGCGATTAATGACTGTGGTGACGGGACTACAAGTCGGTATTTCTGTCATGCAATTAAGACACATTATTAGTTGTACTGCGGGGTACTGAACCGATACAATAAGCATAAGCTATGAATAAAAAATTGGATGATGAGTATCGGACCGCGCTTTTAATAATGCTGTCTTCGCTTTTTATATTGGTCTTTACTTCTTTGCTAGCTTTTATAGGTCCAAAATCACAAAACTTAGAGGGTCGAATAACACTTGCTATATACCATTGGCCACTAAGTCTTAGACCATACTTTTACGCTATAACGCAGCTTGGTAGCGGTTGGGCGGTTGCAGTTACTGCTTTGGCTTTGTGGTCGCTTAAACGGCGGGTTTTGGCATATACGGTGACCTTTGCATCGATATTCACATTTGCTTGGGCAGAGCTACTCAAGACTATAATCGAAAGGCCTCGACCTTACATGGCGCTAAATGGTGTGATTAGCAGAGATATGTTTACTGGCGGCTTTGGCTTTCCTTCTGGCCACGCTGCTATGTCTACTATGTTGGTGGTCTTGCTATGGGGCGTTGTTTCACCAAGGGCCCGGCCAGTTTTGCCATTATTAGCTGTGGGTGTCTGTGTTTCTAGGCTATATTTGGGTGTGCACTCGCCGCTAGATATCATAGGAGGCATTAGTCTTGGTTTGTGTGTAGGGCTAGCAATTAAAATGCCATGGTTAAAGATTAAGTCAAGTCTTGCGCGCTACGGAATCAAAGCATAAGCTAAGAGTTGGAAGTGTGAGGCTTCCGCTGAGCCCTAGTTAGACTAGGGCTCCTTGTTTTTTCATGCATTCTAAACATATACCACTGGCCTCTACCTCATGCCTAATGTTGGAGAATCCTGTTTTATTGAGAAGTGCATCCAGTATCTTTTCGAGCTGAGGACTTGCCGAAATCTCATTAGTTATGCCACAGACTCTACAGGAAATATGATGGTGATGCTGAGAAAATACATCACTCAATTCGAGCTTATATTTCCAGCCTAATGTAACTCGTCTAACAAGCCCCAGATCTTCAAATAGCTGAATGGTTCGATATACACTTGCTCTATTGATGCCACTTGCCAAGCATAGCCTAATGACTTCGTGCATCGAAAGAGGTCCACTAGATAGTAGCGTCTCAAATACGACTTGCCTAGGTTTTGTGTGACTTTGGCCTGCGTTCTTTAACTCTTTTTCTAAAGTCGTTTGCATGGTGCAATTTTACTAAAAAATGCGACAAAATTGCAATAAATTGCCATAAAGAATTACAATTTGTTTAAGCTATAACATTGAAAGGTTAATATGCATGTAAGTTTATTATCTGTTTTGATCATCGCATTAGTTGGCGATATTACTGTCTTTATCGCTAGCACCGTACTGCTTGCACACAAAAAATCAGTATCTATATTGACTCGCTTTGCGACACCATTTGCCGCAGGAGCTTTGCTAGCGGCCGCATTCTTAGATTTTTTACACGACGGCGTCGAACATTACGAGCCATTGATTATTCTTACGGCTGCACTAGTTGGGCTCATATTCTTTTTTGTTCTAGAAGGATGGCTGCATTGGTTTCATCATCATAGTCATGAAGCCTTCGAAAGCCATAAGCCTCACGCAGCAGAGCCCGTTACAACACTAGCCGTTGTGGGGAATTTGCTTCACAACTTCATCGATGGAGCGGCTATTGCAGCAGCTTTCTTGATAAGTGGAAGTGCAGGAGTTATTACTACAATTGCTGTTGCGCTACACGAAATACCTCGAGAAATTGCTGATAGCGGCTACCTATTAAAGCGCGGCATGGAAAGAACTCGTGTTATAGCTATGCACGGAGCGGCAATTGTGGTTACAGCAATTGGTACCGCACTATTCTACGTTACTGCAAAAACAAGTAGTTTGGTTTTGGCCTGGCTGCTTGGGTCTACGGCCGGGTTCTTTATTTACATCGCAGCTAGTGACATCATTCCGAGTATCAATCAACAAAGAGATAAAAATACCAAGCTTGTGAATATCGAGGTTGTGTTGGTTGTTTTAGGGGCCTTAGTGGTTGGTGGGGCTATATTGATCGCTCACCAGTTTATAGCGTAACTGTTATACTGTAGATATGCTTGCGGTAGTTATTGTTTTGGGGATTGTAAATGTGTTATTGTTGGCAATTCTATTGTTTCGTAGAAACACACCCACCGACTCTTCGGCTCAGCAAATGCTAAAGTCCGACATAACCGAGCTGACTAAATCAGTCACTTTGCTGAAAGACAATTTACATAGTCAGATTAACGAGCGAATGGATAAGAACCAAGAGCTGATGCGCAGCAGTATCATGCAGCAGTTCAAAGAGAGTAGCAAACTAATAACAGAAGTTACTACCAAGCTGACATCGTTGGACGAAACTAACAAACGAGTGGTCAACGTAGCCGACGAGCTCAAAACCCTGCAAAACGTGCTGCAAAACCCAAAGCAACGTGGTGTGTTGGGCGAATAC
This sequence comes from uncultured Candidatus Saccharibacteria bacterium, assembly GCA_964469435.1. Classification (GTDB taxonomy): domain Bacteria; phylum Patescibacteriota; class Saccharimonadia; order Saccharimonadales; family AWTP1-31; genus CAYUBG01. The sequence goes on from CAYXYR010000012.1 coordinate 6,431, forward strand.
TATTTGAGCAGCGTGCTAGAGAATGTTCTTCCCCCCGAACGCTATAAGCTGCAATTTAAGATTGGCAAGGCTGATGATGGGCGTGATTTGATCTGTGACGCTGTAGTCCTGCTGGACAAAGGCAAAATGCTACCGGTAGATAGTAAGTTCAGCCTAGAAAACTACAATCGATTAGTCGAAGAAACAGACAAAACAAAGCGCGAAACTTTAGCCAAAGCCTTCAAGGCAGACCTGAAAGATAGGATTGACGAAACGGCCAAATACATCCGGCCGCAGGATGGCACAATGGATTATGCCTTCATGTTCATCCCGTCAGAAGCGATTTACTATGATTTGCTCGTCAATAAGGTAGGTATAACCAACACATCGGCGCGCGACCTAATAGAGTACGCATTCCGCGAAAAGAACGTCATCATTGTTAGTCCAACTACCTTTATGGCTTACTTGCAGACAGTCCTACAGGGCTTGCGTAGCTTACAGATAGAAGAAACTGCTAAAGAGATTCAGATTCGAGTTGGTCAGTTGGGCAAGCACTTGAGTGCGTACGAACAGTTTATGCAAAAGTTGGGCAATAGCCTTGGAACTACGGTAAATCACTACAATACAGCCCATAAAGAATTGAAGAAAATTGACAAAGATGTACTCAAAATTAGCGACACAAGTGCTAACATCGAGCCATTAACCCTAGATAAGCCCCAGCTAGAGGACTAGCAAAAATTACAAAAAGTTGTAATATAGGCGCATGAGTTCATACCCCGAGCGTTTTGACCCACATATGGCAGAAGTTATGCTATTTGATGAGGTAGCCGATATTTTTGGTCATACCGCACTAGAAGACCTGTTTGCTTTGGAAACGGCTGGCATTATAAAACGTGGCCAAGGTTTAATCGACCGCGAAAGTGCCATTCGGCAAGTATGTGAATGTTGCGATGACGAGCCCTTTGAATTTGAACGACGAGCAACAGTACTTGGTGTTATTCGGTGCGACACAATTGCAAATATGTGTGCTGATGGTATCGCCTTCGACGATGCCGAGGCTAAATGGTATCAAATGCTGCATGAAAATCCAGACGATCTGGCCCTATTATTAGAAGACCGTCTGGATAAGCCAGAGTGCTAAGAAGAATGAAGCAAATCTATTGCTAGTGCTGCGGTCCAGCTAAAGTTGCTGGCACCAAGTGGCTTGCCGGTCAGGCTGTCGAAATATTCGTGCATGCCATCTAAGTCGATCATCTCTACAGATTTATTTATTAGTTCTTTAGCCTGTTTAGCCAAGCCGTGGGTCGCAAGGCCCTCAGACAACAACCAGTTGGTATTTAACCAGCTGGCTCCCTGCCAATAACGTTGTGGATCGAAGCTGACATGGTTGGCAGCAACTGATGGCACGGGGTATTCGGTCCAGAACGAGGCCTTATTGGCTAGTGCGTTGCTTAATGACTCGGCGCGGTCACTATCTAGCGCCCCACTATATAGAGGCAGTAGGCTGGCTACGGTAGGCAATCGTATCAGTTTTTTGCTGATATAATCGCGCGAATAATATAGTTTTGCGGCAGGGTCGTATAAGGATTCTAGGTTACGCGCTGTCAGTCGCATATTGGCCATAAGCTCGGGCGGCAGTTCTTGCTTGAGAAGCTGTGACATCTCGATTATGCGTTGATTAGATCTTATTAATATGCTGTTAAAACCTACATCCTGAACAGCAAAATGCGGAGAGCGTAGAACGCGTTGATTGTTATACGCTTGTCGGTCCAACCGTCGCTGCAAGCTATATAAATGTAACTCGTCGATTGTCTTGGTGCGTTCTTCTAAACGTAACTTGCGTTTAAAATCTAGCCGCGTAAGTTGAGCCAGGTGCTCTAGCTGTAACATATCGATTACTTTTATCCAAAGAGGATGATGTTTGGCTCGCATAGTTTGTATCAAACCGGGCGAATTATCCATACCAGATTCCCAAGGGTGAATAATTACTATCAGTCCATCTTTACCTGGGTTGCGCTCGCGGTATAGCCATTCATGATGCTTTAAAAGAGCAGGTAACATGTGGGCATAAAATGTTCTGGCTTCAGTCTTGGGCAGTTTTTGGCCAACTTGCCACACGGCTTCGGCCAAGATAGGTGGCTGAGTTATGCCGCTGGTGCTAATGCCATCGGGCGAAAAAGGGCTGCGGGCGCTGTTCCATATATACTCATGCTTGGTAGGCTTCTTATGATCCATTAATATCATGTGAGCAATCATACCGTTATGCCATTGGCCTCGTAACGTGCTTTCGAGTTCTAACATGGCTCGGGCTGGGTCGATGTGGCGCAAGCCGATCGCAATAAAGCAACTATCCCATAGCCACTGATGTGGGTAGATGCCGTGTGCCGGGATAGTAAAGCTGCCTTGGTTATTCGTTTCCAAGACTTTCTTAGCCGCTGCCAGTAATTGATCCTTATCCACTAACTCATATTATAGCGTGCTTATGCTTGATCATTGGCACTGTCTGACATAGACTAACCATAAATTGAGGAGGTTAGTATGTCGGAGACTTTTTACCATCCAGGGGCAGTGGATGTTCATGTCCACTTACGCGAGCCAAGCACTAACCATGCCGAAAATATATTGAGCGGCACCGAAGCGGCGGCTTATGGGGGCTATGTAGCTCTGGCCGATATGTCTAATAACCCCGGACACCCAACTGACAGCAGAGCAAGAAGCCAACAAAAAATCGATCTCTTTGAACAAAAAGCAGTTGTAGCAACTGGTACAAATGCGGGGGCTCAACCAGAGTTTGACAATGTTGGTGAGTTGGCCTCAATGGCTGAGTTATCGCTACTGCTCAAGCTATATGCCACCTTGACTACTGGTAACGATCGCGAATATGAAGTATCGGATTTTGCAGAACAGATTGCTGAATGGCATAGATCAACTATCGCGCCAATCGCCGTACATGCCGGAGCCGACAATTTAGAAGATTTTATTGGTAAGGTAGCGGGCGATCTAAGGCATGCGCTTCATGTTTGTCACATCAGTAACCGTAAAGATCTTGACTTAGTGCGCGGTGCCAAGAAACGTGGATTGCCGGTAACTGCCGGCGTGACACCGCATCACATATTTAAAGATTCGCACGATGCATTTACAGAGGGATGGTTTGCACGCATACAGCCTCCTTTAGCTCATCAAACCGAAGCTGAAGAGTTATTCCGAGCTCTATCATCAGGCGACATAGATATTGTAGAAACAGATCATGCTCCACATACAGCAGACACCAAATGGGCGACAGAATTAGCTAACCCAAATGCCGAATTAGACCCAGATCATGCAACTTGTTTTGGCGTGCCAAATATCGAGCAAACTCTGCCACTACTTTTTCGGCAAGTAAAGTTGGGCACCATAAGTATGGAACGGCTTATCGATGCTACATCTGGTAGACCAGCTGAAATACTAGGAATTAAACTTAGTAAATCTACTAAGGTGGAGTGGGACAATACAGAATACCGCATTGGTGACGAAACTGACTTGCGCACAGGTGCGGGCTGGACACCATTTTTGGGTAAGTTAGCTCTTGGCAGAGTAAGAAATATGACCATAGGCGGAAAAACGATTATTTCAGACGGTTGTTTGCATACACCTGCCCATCTATCACTAACGCGCGGCAGCACTATATAAAATAGGGGAGTTATGACAAATTTTGAAAATCATCCATTACATCCTGGTGAGGCGATACCATTGTTTATTTCGCCCGGAGTTATAAAATACCCGGCGCAGCTTGAGTCGTTTTTGCAGATAGAAGACCCCAACATGATCCCTCTACTTGCCATAGGTGGGTTTACTTTGCCGGAGTGGAATGGCAATGCTCGTTATGAGGGTGACCAAGACTTTATTTATTACAGTGATCGAAAAATGGCTGGCAATTGTCGAGGCTTGCCTAACCCGGGCTCAGAAGGCATTCTGGCGTTGGCCGATCCACTTCGCCGGCTGAACGAGCGTGGCGTGAAGACTATCATTCAAGTAACAAACTTACCACATGAAAACCCCCTAGACGTAATCCCGGAATTAGTGGACATTGCAGCTTCCGTAGAACCAACAGCAGTGGAGGTTAATTTGAGTTGCCCAAATGGCAAGGCGGCGGACGGTAGCTTTCATGCCCCGCTATGCAACAACGACAACGCTAGCGGCGAAGTTATGCAAGCAGCCAGAGATAGAGTTGGGCCAGATGTAGTACTGGGTGCTAAAGACTCACCACACGTAACAAGTCTGGAAGATTACGTATATGAAGGGCAAGTGGCTTTTTTGGCTATGCGCTTAGCGAAGATTGTAGATTTTGTGACGGGAATAAATACTATTGGCAATCAAGATTTCCCTGAATTAGAGTGCGGTGGTGGTCGTGGTGGTATGAGCGGTCCAGCCGTAGCGCCTATCGCCCGGCAACACATATCCTTATGGAACAAATATGCTCCAAATACACCCTATCTCTCTACAGGAGGGGTCGACTCTGCTAATGCATCGATTGAGATACCAGAGCGGCTAGCCATGCCAAATGTAATTCGTGTAGGCGGTGCCCAAGAATTTTATCGTGCCACACAGCTACATCAGCTAGCAGCTCGGTGGGCTATCGAAGCTGCTTAATATTCGTAAAACCAACCGGGTTGCCATTTTTGGGCTGGGCGCCAGTTTTCGGCGATGACTTGTTGCCAAGTTTTGTGATTACAGATTACTTCGAGTGCTAACTGCGTGGCTTCGTGGCCGATGATTGCTATGTGCCCATCTGGAAATAAGGCCTTTGTGTCGTCCAGAAAGGATCGCATGCGTGCTTCGGTATCTTTGTAGCTTTCGCCGTGAGGGTAGGGTGTATCAATGAATTTTGTCATGTCAGCTTTGAAGCTTTTGTCGGTACCGTCGTAGTCACCGTAGTTTGCTTCGCGTAGTCGCATGTCGGTCCGTAGTTCATGAGTAGCGCCAAAGCCGAGCTGTGCTGAGTCTATGGCTCGTTTTAGGTCCGACGAAAAAACAACTGCAAAACTGGCATCTTTTATTAGTGTGGGTAATGCTTTGGCTTGCTCTATACCTTTTTCTGAAAGTTCACCCTGCAGCCAGCCAGTTGCTTTGTGCGCCTGATTATCAGTAGTTGTACTGTGGGCAAAAAATGTAATTTTCATCGGAAGTTTGTAAAACTTAATGGAAAGTCGAAGTCTTTGCTGCGAAGTAGTTGCATGACTCCTTGTAATTCATCTTTGCTGCTGCTAATAACGCGGACTTCTTGGCCCTGAATTTGGGGTTTAACCTTAGGGAATTCTTCGCGAATAGTACTAGTGACCTTTTTGGCTTTGTCTTGGTCCAGGCCTTTTTTGAATGGAACTTCCCAGGTGGTTTTTAGGTTGCTAGTTACGGGTTCTTTACTGACGTCGAGTAGCTTTTGGCTCTGCTCGCGGGCAGCTAGTTTTTTACGAACGATTTCGATGATGGCATCAAGCTGATACTGACTATCGCCAGTAATCTTGAAACCGGTTTTATCTGAATTGAGCCATTCAATAGCGGCACTGGTGCCCTTAAAATCATAGCGGTTGCTCATCTCGCGTTGGGTTTGATCGAAGACGTTATTAAGTTCAGCAGCGTCGTAATCACTAACAATATCAAAAGAAAAGTTTGCCATAGACAAATTATAGCCGAAGTTCAGCGAATGTAAGTAATTTTTGCTATACTTTAACCCAAGATGAGTGATCAGAACCAACAGATTGCGGCCGTGGCTGCAGAGCTCAAAAAACGCGTGGTGGCTAACGGCGATGTACAGGCTGCCCTAAGGAGTGATGAGCTACGTAGTTTGTACGCCCAGATACCAACTTTGCCCAATGAACAGCGTGCAGCTTACGGCCAAGCTATCAATGCGCTGAAGAGCGAGCTAGAGCAAATGGCGGGCAAAGTAGAACAAAAAGACGACCGTGCGCCCATAGATGTGACTGCACCTTTCGATGTGAACTCACCTGTCGATAGGCGAGCTGGGCTCTTGCCAACCAGCATTGGCAGCAAGCACCCACTAATGACTGAAATGCAGACCATTATCGATATTTTCTCGCGCATGGGTTTTACAGCCGTAGAGAGCCGACAGTTAGACGATGACTACCATATGTTCGAAACACTGAACTTCCCGGAAGGTCACCCAGCACGTGACGATTACGATACCTTTATGACTACCGAAGGCCTAATTGCGCCAGCACACACCAGTACCATGCAAAACCGCGTGCTTAAAAAATATTCAGCCAACCTGAGTGGCGGTGAGCCTATCGCTGTACTGATACCCGGTCGCGTATTCCGTAACGAAGATCTCGACGTCACCCACGAGCACACTTTTTACCAGTTCGAAGGTGTTTTTGTGGGCAAAGGCATTACGGTGGGTAACCTTATCGCTACCTTGCGTGCTTTCTTGAGCGAGTATTTCGGCCAAGATCTGCAGGCCAAGATCCAGCCCTTCTATTTTCCGTTTACCGAGCCAAGCTTTGAGTTTGCCATCGAGCGGCCACAGAGTTTGCGTAAAGACAACAGTGAAGCAGAACAGTGGCTAGAGCTACTAGGCTGCGGTATGATCCATCCAAATGTACTTAAGGCTGCGGGTATCGACCCAACCGAATATACCGGATTTGCTTGGGGTTGTGGCATCGACCGACTGGTAATGATGAAATACGGCATCGAAGACGTCCGACATTTCGAAAGCGGAAAATTAGACTTTTTGAGGCAATTCGCATGAAAGTTTCGCTAAATCTAGCTCAGTTTTATAGCAATGTCGACCTCAAGTCGATTCCGACTAATTTGCTGCTAAAGCGGATTGGGGCCCAGCTTGGGGCTGTGGAAGATGTTCAAATCTGGGGGCCGCAGTACGAAGGAATTGTGGTCGCTAAGGTTGTAGAATGCATCAAGCACCCGAATGCAGATAAACTGAGTGTTTGCCGCGTAGACGATGGTGGCGTGGTGCAAAACGTGGAGCGAGATCACGACGGATACGTACAGGTGGTTTGCGGCGCTCCAAACGTCCGCGAAGGGTTGACCGTAGCGTGGTTGCCACCAGGTGCTATAGTGCCAAATACGAGGGATAAAGATCCATTTACCCTCGAGGCCCGTGAGATCCGCGGCAAAGTGAGTAACGGAATGCTGGCCAGTGCACATGAGCTTGGCATCAACGATGATCACAACGGCATTTTAGAAATCGATGCCAAAGATGTAGGTAAAGAGCTTACCCAACCAGGAACTCCATTCAAAGATCTGTATGGCTTAGAAGATGTAGTGGTGGACTGTGAAAACAAGATGTTCACTCACCGGCCAGACTGCTTTGGCAACCTTGGCGTAGCTCGCGAACTGGCAGGCATTAGTGGACTGAAGTTCAAGAGCCCTGAGTGGTATACTACTGCGCCAAAGTTCTCGAACGTGAGTGGTTTGCCATTGGAAGTACGAGTGACTGCGGAAGACTTGGTACCGCGGTTCATGGCCCTTGCAATTAAGGATGTCAAAGTTGGCCCAAGCCCGATTTGGATGCAAGCCGGCCTCGCTCGAGTAGGCATACGACCCATCAATAACATCGTAGATATAACCAACTTTGTAATGCATCTGACTGGCCAGCCATTGCATGCCTACGATTACGACAAAGTCAAAGCCCGCAGTGGCAGTGCGCCAACATTGGTAGCACGAGCAGCCAGTAAAGATGAAAAACTAAAATTGTTGAATGGTAAAACAATTACGCTCGACCCGTCGGTAGTCGTTATTGCTACTGATAAAGAAGCCGTCGGCGTAGCCGGTGTAATGGGTGGAGCCGACACTGAAGTGGATGAGCATACTAAAAACATCATCCTAGAATGCGCCACCTTCGACATGTACAACATACGTCGAACCAGCATGAAGCTGGGGTTGTTCACCGATGCCGTAACTCGGTTTAATAAGGGCCAAAGCCCGTTACAGAACGACCGAATTCTGGCCTATGCAGCCCAGCAAGTCCGTGAATATGCTGGAGGCACTGTGTCTGGCGCCGTCAAAGATGTTAAGAACTTGGACGATAAGATATTTAGTCCGGTAACTATTAACAAGCCAGTCGAAGTTGCGGCTTCATTTATAAATGAACGCTTGGGATCAAATCTGTCGGCGACGGATATGAAAAAACTACTAGAAAACGTAGAGATTAGCGTTGATGAAGATGGCGATAATCTAACCGTAGTGGCGCCGTTCTGGCGAACTGACATTGAACTACCTGAAGATGTAGTAGAAGAAGTAGGTCGCTTACACGGCTTTGCTGATTTGCCAATTACTTTACCAGTAAGGACAACAAAACCTGCTCCAATAGACTCTATGCTGGCTCTTAAAGATCGTGTGCGCGATGATTTGGCCCGGGCCGGTGCTAACGAAGTTCTTTCGTACAGCTTTGTGCATGGCAATTTATTGAACAAGGTTGGTCAAGATTCCGACCAAGCCTATCGCCTTAGCAACGCTCTAAGCCCGGACTTGCAGTATTATCGCCTAAGCATTACCCCGAGCTTACTTGATAAAGTGTACAAAAACATACGGTCTGGCCACGAACAATTGGCGGTTTTTGAGATGGGTAAAGTGCACACCAAGACTCACCCAAATGACGGCGATGAACAAGTCCCTAAAGAATTCAACTCTTTGGCACTGGTGGTATCGGCCAGTAATAAGCAAGCCAAAACATTTGCCGGGGCTGCCTTTTACCAAGCAAAGCAGTATGTAGACTTTTTGCTGGGCCAGTTTGGAGTGAAGGCAACGTACGAGCCAATTACTAACGATCTAAACTACGCTGTGGCTAAGCCATTCGAAAAGAGCCGATCAGCAATCATTAAAGATTCGTCTATGGGTGCTATCTTGGGTATTGTTGGTGAATATCGCCAATCTGTTATGCAAGCTCTCAAGCTACCGGTGTTCACTGCTGGTGCCGAGCTAGGGCTGGATGAATTGCTCGCTGTCGCTAAGCCCCAAAAAATCTACCAAGTGCTATCGCGCTTTCCTGGTGTATCGGCTGATATTACCTTCCGTACCATGAACCCTGTATCTTACGCTCAGTTGACGTCTGCTGTTGAAGCGGCCTTGAGTCAGGCCAGCCAGCCACACGGCATCGTGGCTACAATCCATGCTACCAACATATTTCGGGCTGATGATCAGCAATCATCGCGCAACATTACCTACCGAATCGATTTCTCTCACCCAGATCGTACTCTAACCATCGATGAGTCAAATTCTCTTGTTGAGCAAGTTGTGCTGGCAATTCAAAAGCAAGCCTTGGCCGAGAGGGTGTAGATGTGGATTAAACGAATGTCGACAGCCTTGATATTAGGCTTATTAATGTCAGCTACACAGGTAAGAACTGTTAACGCAGACGTTAACAACTTCACAATAAATTCGTTCGACGCAGATTACACGTTAACGGCTGGCCAAAACAAGCAAGCTGACATGCATGTAGTAGAAAAAATTGATCTGACTTATTCGGATAACAATCATGGCATTCTGCGAGCTATTCCAGAAAAATATCATAATAAAACTTTAGGTGTTCGTGTTAATTTTGTTTCATCGCCAACTGGTGCACCCGCTGCTTACACAAGTTCCTCTGTTAACGACAATATGGTTCTAAAAATCGGTAGCCCTTCGCAAACAGTTACAGGACATCAGCAATATCTAATAGATTATACCGTGCAAAATGTTGTTACATATTATTCTGACCATGACGAGCTATATTGGGATATAAACGGTGATCAATGGCGCCAACCATTTACACAGGTTACGGCAAGCTTTCATTTGCCTTCAGGCTCACTTAACGGTCAACAGAAATGCTTTGCTGGTAGTTATGGTAGTGACCAACAGAATTGTATCGTCACTAAAACGTCCGATGATTCTATTGCGGTAAAGGCAACGGCAACTTTACAGGCGTCACAGACTCTAACCGCCGTTATCGGACTAAATAAGGGTTATTTTGTTGCCGCTAAAGAGCCTAA
>CAYXYR010000013.1:0-15414 GCA_964469435.1 uncultured Candidatus Saccharibacteria bacterium
GTAGTGGTTCAGAGAATCACCTTAGAGCATTTAACAGGCAGTTGTAATTTTTATATCAGGAATTATTTTAATAATACTAAGGAGAAATATATGGGATTCGCAAAATTTATGACTAGTATGCTTGGACGTGGCATACGTATAGTTGCTGGCTTGGCATTAGTTCTTGTTGGCTTACTCGCGGTTCACGGCACTGCCGGAATCATTCTTGCTGTTGTTGGTCTTGTTCCGCTAATCGCTGGTATCTTTAACGTCTGCGTATTCGCTCCACTGTTTGGCGGTCCATTCAACGGTGGTAACGTCTAGAAATAGTGCATGGGAACTCTTATGATATGCAATCTGTAAAGTGTAATTGCGAATAAATCTAATGACAGTAGTAGGTGTTTGCTAATCGCACTATTAGACATTTTACGTATGCAAGATGCTAGTGCAGTTTCAATTCTATCTCAGGTATACAAAAAGTCAGAACCGAATTAACAGTTCTGACTTTGTCTTTCTTGGCTTGGCACCCGGGGTCGGGGCTGCCTTCGGCACGTTTCGTCGTTTTCTCGATGCAAGTATCTGCGAGAGCTCCTCACGAACAAACCGATTCGGTTCAAGCTTCTGATCCTCAGAAGAAATGAAAAAGCCGCAGTCAAAAGACTACGACGTTTTCATGGCTCACGCTAGCAGACGCATTGCGAACGAGTAGTATAAATTTTAACGAATCAAGAATAGGCATAATTAAGGAATTGTTGGGGTCGACGCATGAATTAATCTAAACTAATAATCGGTTTAGCTCGGTAATTGTAGACGTATTATCTTTGTGAAGGATTGTTTTAATACCGATCTGCTTTGCAACATCGAGATTTGACTCATTGTCGTCAACATAAACAACTTCTTCTGGTTTTAGATTGAGCGTTCTAAGTATTTTTTCATAGGACGACTGTTTTGATTTATGTACTCCTAATTTAGACGCACTTAAAACGCTGCTTATCGAGTCGTCTATCTTTTTTTAATCGATGGATGGTCTTGTATGGTTTCGCTTGTGAATACGTGTACTGGAACAGTTTTGTTAAGCTCAGAATAATACTTTAGTAGTTTTTTATTAATTACAAAGAAGTCTAGGAAACTATAATTTGGGTTTTCTTTAAGTTGGTTATTATTAAGCTTGTTAAGCCCACCTGTGTAATTACTATCAGCAGGGAATAATAGAACACGGGAAAAATCTGTAATTATAGCTTTTATCATGGCTTAATTATCTCATAAAACAAAAACACGCTGCTTTCGCAACGTGCTTATGCTTGGCTCGGGAGGCCGGACTCGAACCGGCAACCTCGAAGTTAACAGCTTCTTGCTCCACCATTGAGCTACTCCCGAATAAAATGTAAGGTGCTTTACGATCGAATCGTAACCGGACAAATTATAGCGAATAACACCTTAGATGGCAATTACTTCCCAGAGTCTTTGCCAAAACTGTAGCCAAGGTGTTCCCCGGCACGTACTAGGCGGACAAGTCGTAATATACGGAGGCCTCGTAGCGATTCGGTAATAGTATCGGTAACGGGTATGGCCGCTAGGAGATAATACCAGTTTCGCCGCAGATAATGACGACGGTTTTTGCTAAACGATATCCCAAGTATAAAATCGAGCAAAAATATACAAGCAATTGCGAAATCAATGCGATCGATTGCCTGCTGTGTGGTATTGCTTAGCACGATTGTCAGATCAGTGATAACTAACCCAATACTAACTAGCGCCAGTGCACCGAATATGAATTCTTTAACTATGAACCACTGGCTGTGTCTGGGCTTTTTCATCCTTATAGCAATTTACCAAGTACGAAATACAGGACAACGGCAAAACACAGCAGCCACAATGCAGTAGCGACACTTATTTGCATTTTTTTGGACGTTTTATGTGTGCTCATACTATTTTAGCTGCACTACAACGGGTAGGCTCGCGAGTCCTTCTACGTATAACTTTGGCTGATTAAGGTTTGCGGGGATTTCGTAAGCTAGTTCGCCTTTGACGTTATCGCCCGGGGCAATGTCCCCGGCTTGAAACGCGTTGCGCAATTCTGCGACACCCAGTGTGTAGGTGCGGCCCGAAGCATCTTTGATGTAGGTCTGTGTGGATGGGAAGAATTGGGTAATTCTGTTTGATTTATTTTTGATGTACAAATCGACAACTAAGAATTCATTGCCACTATTTGGGATAAGGGACTGCGGGTTGCCTTGAGATCGCTTGACATTGTCGATACGCACTTCGTAAAAGGTATTACTTATAGATTGCCCTGGCTTGAACGCATGTACATGCCCACCAAATGCACCACGTTGTGCTAGCAATGTTAACACGACAAAGCCGAGCGCAGCGCCAGACAATAGAAAGAATGCGACCCCCCCGAAGAAAAAGTGGTGATGCTCTAATTTCTTTTGTTTTTTCATTCTTGCCCCCTTGCTGCTTAATTATGGTTTGTTTGCGTCGTAGTAACCAATTTTTGCTCCCCCTGCCCAACTGCTGGTGTTGTTGTTAGTAGAGCTGCGGTGTCCGTGTGTTTGCCCATTTGAGCTTGCTCCTCCGGTGAGAATGGTATGAATGTCTTTGCCGCAAGTCTGGGTCGTGACAATTACTGACTGTGGTCCAGGGTGGTTTGGTTTGAATTGAACCAGATCAATCACCCAACTGAGATTTCTCCCCCAGCAGTTAGATAATGAGCTATGAGCATTCATATCGCTATTACCGTAGCATGGTGTAAGGCCATTGCAGTAGGTTGGTGTTGGCGTAGGGGTGGGGGTCGGCGTTGGCGTAGGGGTGGGGGTCGGCGTTGGCGTGCTTGTACCGCCGCTGCTGGCTCCCGAACTTCCACCCGAAGCTGTTGTGCCAGATGAGGTGGTATTCTTAGTGCTACCTGAGGATGAAGTATTTGATGTAGCACCTCCACTTGTGGTGTTTGAAGAAGGTGACGGTGCCGATGAATCGCCGGCTGCTTTCCACTGTTCATTTGCAGCGTTTGGGTTGTTGCTGGATGCTACTGTAGTGCCCTGGCTAGTCTGTAGGTCGGGTAGTTTGCTACCTTGTTTTTTTGCAAAGCCGAATCCAATACCGACGATCAGCAAAAACCCAAGCATAGTAGAGCCGAGTGCTGTAGCGACAAAGGTCTTGAGTGTTAAGTGAGATTTTATATCTATCATGACATAGAAAATTCTTCTGAATGAATCTGCCAGTTGGCGACACCTTTAGTCACTAACTGCTTACGCATTGATTTCATCATAACAGGCGGTCCGCACACATAAAAGTCTTTACCAGTGAGCCCATTGCTCTTTTCCTCTACAATATCCGCTGTCAGAAATCCCTGCACATCTGCTATATGTGGAATGAGTCGGAAATGAATGTTTGGATTTTGGGTTAGTTTGAGTAAGGCTGGGTAATCGACCATCTCTATCTCGTTTTTTACGCTGTAGTACAAATCCACAGTAAGTTCTTTGTTCTCTGGGAGGCTTTTAGCCATCGAAATAAAAGGTGTTATTCCTATGCCACCAGCGATCCAAATCTGGTTGGGGTTATTGTAGTTTCGGTAGCTAAACTTGCCATATGCTCCTTCAATTTCTGCGATGGCACCCGGCTTGAGCTGTAGTAAACTGCTTGTGTAGTCGCCAAGTGCTTTTACGCACAGTACGAGATTGTTATTTGATGGGGCTGATGCGATAGAGAATGGGTGAGCCTCGCTAGTGATTCCTGGCACTCCACTAAAGAAAAACCGGATAAATACAAACTGCCCTGGTTCAAAGTTAAGTACTTTATCGACGGGTTCTAGATTTAATTCGACGATATCTTTGCCTACTGTGCGCACAGTTTTGACGTGATAGTTGTAGCGTCTTATAAGAATACGCCCACCAAGCGTTCGGTAGGCCGCAGATACCAGGCCAACTACTGCAAAGCCAAGCAGATACCACCGCAAGAAACCGTCGTCGGCAACGGTGCCTTTTACAAAAAGTATGTGCAAGCTGGCAAAAAAGAACGCGGCGCCCAAGAACTTATGGGTGAAAAGCCAGATTCGATAAGGTAGATGCACAAAAAAGGTTAAGATTAGCAAAACAACCATTCCTAGCAACCCGATGATCCCAAAGTTTATGGCCATGTCGTTGGTGATTGGCGTTTTGATAGATATTGGGTGAACCCACAAAAATTTGGCAGCCAAATGGAAAGCCTCTAGAGTGATCTTTTCAAAATAACGGAGCGATAGCAGTACTGGATGGAAACTAAGCAAGATTAGCGCAATGCCACCGGTAAGATGATGAGCAATGTACATTCGGTTGAGGCCGCCAAAATAATCTTCCATAAAACGTAACCGAACGGCCAATATTAGGTTTAGAGAATACAAAAGCATACCGGCTATGCCCGTTACCTGCCCAAGTAAACTAAACAAGGCAAAAGTATTAGCTATACCGCCATTTTGTAAGTTTAGGGCTAGGGCTCGTAGACTAGGTATTAGGGTTAGAACAATTATGGCCGCCCAGCCAAGCTTGTAACGAATAAGAACCCACAGCTCGCTGACTTTCATATTGCTACCCGGATTTTTTGACATAGATATGATTACAGATTACCTTAAACGGTATTGTTAGCGCAACGCTTGCTGTTCGTTAGTTATATATTTTTGGCTATGCTCGAACTTTATGCTTAATATCGCTGCGAGCTTCACGGTCTTGGTCGCGCTTTTTCAGGGTTTGACGTTTATCGTATTGTTTCTTGCCCTTCCCAGCTGCAATGCGTAGCTTGATGAACCGACCATGGGTCAGTAACTCCAGGGGTACAATGGTCCTGCCCTGTTGTTTTTCGGCTATCAATGCATTAATCTGTTTGCGCTTAGCCAGTAGTTTGCGGCTTCGGGTTTGATCTGTCTCGCTGATGGGTACGCCCGGCATAGCTGAAATGGTTGCGTTGACTAGCCAGAGCTCGTTGTCTTTGACATTCACAAATGCACCACGAAGCTGCCCGTGCCCATGCCGCAAGGCTTTGGTTTCTTGCCCAGTGAGCTGGATTCCTACGACTAAACTGTCGTCTAGTGCGTAGTCGTGTCGGGCTCGTCGATTCTGGATAGATTTGGTTTGGCTAGTCTTCTTTTTTGCCATACCGATATTGTACGGTAATTTACCGGTAAGAGTAGCATTTTGTACACTGTTGGTCGCGTATTGTATCGCGAGCAGTATCCCAAAGGCTGCTATCGCCCAGTTTGACCTTACGCCAGTACCACATTTCACTTCCCCACAGATCTATCTCGCCCATTCCTGTCGCCTTGCCGTATTTTATGCGGTCTTTGAGGCGGCGTGCGTTTAGCGATTTGTCTTGCTCGGCGATGGATGCGCTCTTGATGTCGCCGCCTGCCGGCCATGGTTCGGCCTGTAGTTCGTGGACTATCATATCTTTTCCGGTCACAATTTCACCTGCCCCAGCCAAAAAGGCGTAGAACCAGGCCGGGAATGGATACTCGAAGTAGCGATGGGTGAGCGTCTTGTCCCAAACTCGTTTGTAGACCGATACGCCGAACTTGTCTGGTGTAGGTTTGCCTATTGGAAGGCCCAAGGCGTTGTTGCTGCGACTAATGATGACCGTGTGATTCGGGTCTTTTTGCTTAACAAAGTTAAACTCATCAACCAGACGATCACGATCAAAGTTTTTGCACTCACCAAATACCTTGAGAAAGTATTCATTTTCTAGCTGATAGCTTTTAAGGGCTGGGCTAGATTTGTAGCGATCTATCACCTTGCCCATAAAAGTTTTGAGTGCCGGTTGCCATTGTTCGTCTGGCTGGCTCATCGCCCAAGATGGCATATGACATTCTGGCCAACGAGGTTGCCTTAAGCCAATAGCCAAGCTTACGCTGCCGCCGACAGATTCAATTTTTTTGAATTGCCAATCTAGCTCGCTAAAGTCGTACTGGCCTGGTTCTGGCTCGATATCATCCCAATAACTTACCAGACGAAAATGGCGAAAGTTCATATCGTGCAGTAATGCATCAAGTGTAGTCTGGGGGTCTAAGTCGAACGACCTAGCGTAGTCTGGTATAAATGTCGTGCCAAATATGGGTGCGCGATGTGAGTTCTTTGCTATATACCAGCGAGCAATACCGTACATACTGCTGACTGTTAATAATACAATTACGGCTAATACGCATAGTATTCTTTGCCAAAGCCGGCTGTCATTACGCCACCAGTAGCGTGGCCGTTCCATGCGAATATGAGCTAGCAATCGCCTACGGTACGAGGCTTCTTTGGCGCCATAGTGCTTATTCAATAAACGGCGCTCTTTTTGCGCCTCTGTTAATTCTGGTTTTTTGTGGTTATTTTTGGTGCCCATCTGTTACTATCAAGCTATTGTCTTATGAAAAAAGCATTAACGTTAAGCCTGATTATACCAGTCTATAATGAACAAGACTACATCGGCCCTTGCCTGGAGGCCGTTGCTAAGCAGACGGTAAAGCCGGTAGAAGTTATTGTTATAGACAACAACTCCACCGACAAGACCATTGCCTTAGCTCGTAAATACAAATTTGTCCGCATCATAAACGAACCCAAACAAGGTGCACTTTATGCACGTACCAGAGGTTTTAATGCCGCCAAGGGCGATGTAATTGGTCGTATTGACGCAGACTCACGAATCGAACCAAACTGGGTGGCACGAGCGATCGAGGATTTTACTAAAGATCCTGAACTTGCGGCCGTGACTGGGTCTTCGCACTGGTACGATATGCCGTTATCACCCTGGAATCATTGGGTTGAAGATTTCTTTAAACATACATTGTGGCGCTACGAAAAGAAGTTCCCTTTTTTGTTTGGTACAAATATGGCAATTCGCCGGTCGGCCTGGCAGGCTGTACGAGCAACGTTATGTGATCAAGGCTACATTTTTGAAGATGCAGACTTAGCAATTCATTTATATCAGTCCGGCCATAAACTACTTTATGATATTCGCCTGCGTGCTGGCATGTCAGCTCGGCGAGGCACAGACAGTTTTAAAGGCTTTTTGCGTTATATTCGTTTACAAAGTATTACTTACAAACAGCACAATATACGGACTATCGGTTCGGCCGTATCGATCGGTGCGTATGTGATGGGATTTGTGATATTACGCCCCTTAAGTTTGTCATATGACGCTAAGCAGCAGCGGTTCTCTGTCAAAAAGTTATTCACCAACCCCAATAAACCACGCCGTCACCCCTTTGATTAGTTGATGTCGTTGCTATGGATCTGGCCTTTGCTGTCAGCGGTTGGGGCGCAATTGCCCCATAGGCCTTTGTTGTTTTCTCGGGCGGTTTTTTCGTAGGACCGAAATTCATCTAGTTTGCTAAACGGAAAGAATGTGTAGGCAAAGCCATAACCTTGCTTGATAATTTCGGCGTTTACCAGTGTGCCATCTGGTAGGTATACATAGCGAAGTAGCCGATTGTAGCGATCGCGGTTGGTGTTTTGTGGGTCGGCTTCTAGACGAACGCGGTTAGAACCAATTGTCTTTTTGGTAAAATCGGCTGCTGCTTGGCCAAAACATTGAACGGCTTTTCGCGGGTCGTGCGTCTCGGGTGTATCAACGCCGATGAACCGCACCTTCTCTTTTGTGCCATTCATGTCCACGGCAATTGTGTCGCCATCTACAAATTCAGTTACTTTGAATAATCCTGGCTGATTTTGCTCGGCAACCTTTACTGCAGGTTTGATGATGTTGTGTTGCTGAGCATAAGCCAGCCCAAGTGTAATTAGGCCCACCATAAGAGTTGCTACTCGTTTGGCGCGTCTTTTGCTCATGTTTTGTCTGCAATGCCGAGAGTTGTTCTTATATATTCTTGTGAAACTTGAGTTCCGTCCACCGTTATAGCTTGCTCATTATCTTTTGGTTCTTCAATCTCGCTCACTAAGCGTTCAAACACGCCCTCGATCATGTTACCAAAAGGACGATGTTCGTCGTTATCGCCCAATTTGGTAGCGCGATGTTTAGCTATTTGCTCAGGCGTTTGTACCCACACTAGTTTGGTGTTTGCCCCAACTTTTTCGGCAATATCATATTTCTCTAGCCTATGAATGTAACGGTTGAGGTTGGCGTCGTAAATTACGTCGCGGCCCTGGCTCAGATAACCTTCGGTTAGGCGATTTATTTTGTCGTAAAGTTCCTGATGCTCTTCTTCGGAAAATGACGGTTTGTCGTAGGTTTCTGATCGAACTTGATCAGATGACAACCTGACTGCGCCAGTCAGCTGTTCTATGATCCGGGCTACTGTTGTCTTGCCTGCTCCAGGAAAGCCCAGCATCATGTAAAGAGTTGGTTTTGCCATGACCTAATCGTAGCGGTTTGCATCGTAATAGTAAATTAAACTATCTAAAGAATAATATTGAACAAAACAATAAAAGATTGTAAAATATTTTAATGTCAAAAGAATTTGCTGAGTATCAAGAAACAGATCTAGAAGTGCAAGAAGTGGCCGAGGCTGCACTTTCATTTATAATGACTGGCGATGATATTGGTCGGCCTTTTGATCTGCGTGGTCTGGGTGTTTTTGGGATAATCGCTATGCTGCGTGAAAATGATGAGCTTTTTCAGGAAGGCCTGACAACGAGTCAAGAACAGAGAGTTGCGAAAATAGAACGCGATGTTGATTTTGTAGTTAGTAGAAATGCTCAATATTATCCATTTGGGCACAACGATAATGCTCGTTTCTCTGCAAATGGTTGCGTCGGTAGGCTATAAACAACAATAGCCTCAATATCATGAGGCTATTGTTTTGCTATTAACTTAGTTAGTTATTGAATTTCTACCTTTTTTGGCTTGGGCAGCTCTTTAAAAGGTACAATAACTTTTAGCACCCCATTATCGAAGTTTGCCTTGACGTGATCACCGTCAGCGTGTTTTGGTAGCGCTAATCGCCGGTAGAAACTACTATGACTTTCACGTACCATGTAGCTTCGCTTCTTTTTGTCTTCTTCCTTATTTTTGTGCTCGCCTTTAATCTCTAGCACCCCGTTATGCACGTTGACTTCGACTTCGTCTTTCTTGAAGCCGGGCACTTGCACCTCTGCAACCAACTGTTTGTCATCTTCGTTGTAGACATCCATTGCCGGCATTGTTTGTGCCAATGTTGGCATCCCGCCAAAGAAACCGTTAAACAAATCATCTAGTTGACTGTGTACGGATGTGAGCCCTGCAAAAGGGTCACTCCAACGAATAAGATCGCTCATAATAACCTCCTTTTATTTGCGTGGGTCTCAATATCCCCACTAATTCAATAGTAGAAAATTGGCACTCTCATGTCAAGAGTGCCAAAACTAGGTTACCTTGAAGCTGCCTCGTAACTTTTCGGCAGAGTTTTTGTGGTCTATGTTTAGAAGACCAATAGTAGTTGCACCTGAGGGGTCTTTCAGGATTACATAGTATATTCTGGTCTGTCGTGCGATATCGCCAACGCTTAAGTTACTGCGCTTGTTGGGGTTAAGGTGCCAAGCATTGTGCTTGGTGTTATGGCCGTTCCCGTTGTTCATACTTATTGTTATGTCTGTCATTTTATCAGCGCCATTAAAACGGGGTTCATCGATTATTGACCTTAGCATTGTTAGTAAATCGGCCTGTATTTGAGCGTCGCTGCTCATTTCGTTTAAGTAGTTAGTGACGGGCTTTAATCCCAATAGAGCTTCGTCTGAAATGTCTTCGCCAGCCTCGTCTGTTGCATCTACAGTAACTCCTTCAATAAAGCCATTTGGAGTTTTGGAAAGAACGCTAATTCTCTGCACAAGTCTGGGTAGTTCTTCTTGGCCGCTTTCTACAAATTGCGAAATTTTGACTGCTTTTGTGACTCTTGAGCCGCCTCGCTTGCTTGACCCAGGTCGTTTCCTTGTTGTTCCGCCGCCGCGGCTTTTATTGCGAATCTCTCTGTCTTGGCACATCTTGGCAAATTCATCGCCGCTAATGTAAAAGATCGAAGGGTCTTTATAAGGTAGAAGCGCAGCGTTAAAGGTTGCGCGCATCTCGCTGACTACTTCTTTATAATCATTGAGCAGCAAACGACGCAAAGGCTCTGGCCATGTTTCTAATCGTCTGCCAAGAAATATGCCAGAAGGTAGTGTTGCTGTTTCGTTGGTCGAGGAATTCGCATGTATGAAATCCAACCAAGATAAGACGTCCGGATCAACTTTTTCTCTGGCTTGGGTGGCTGTGGCTGTGTCGTTAGAAAAGCATTGATCAAGATCACCCAAAAAACTTTTTGCGTAGGCTTCCGGCATTTCTTCTAAAACTTCCAGGGTTACATCGACTATGCTTGGCTCGGTAGGGTCAAAATGATTGGTCGCCAAAAAGGTTAAGAGTGGTCGATATTCTTCCTGATCTCGATCACCTTCGGTTATTTCCGACAAAACTTTTAATAAGCTGGTGGGGTTAGTTTCTAAAAGCTGTTTAGTTCTTTCGAATAATTGGTTGCCGGCCTGCATTTTTAGCAGTTCGGCATCGAATATGTCTAAGAACAGTTGACTTTCGCGCTTGGTGCTGGCTTTTGCTTCACTTTCTGGGTTTGCAAGTAATTTATGGCTAGCCAATGACGCTACTATTTCATTCCAATGCTCATCGCCCTCTTCGGCGTGAGCAAATATCTGAGCGTCATTTTTGGCGTTCATTATTACGTACATGCATTCGTCACGGCAGTATCGAAAGTATTTTTCGAATTCACGACGATGGGTTCTGTCCCCTCCTTCGGCGTATGGGAAGTCGATTATTTCGGTCTCTGCAATTGATGATGGGTCTAGGCCGCGTTTAACGATGCTTTTTAGGTTACTTAATGCTGTGCCGTAGTCATTAACCAAGCCATCTATATCTTCGAAATATTGGTCCACAATACTGCCATGGTTTGGCGGTATGACATCTGATGGTGGCACTAATTCTGCTGCGCTTTCTGGAATACAGCCCTTTTTTGAAAACATCATTGTATTAAAACATAATCACTAGAATATGTCCATACCTCTGAAATTTTAGTAGTCTATACCAGGGTTGGCTAAGTACTTATCGTCGAAGTGGTGTTTGATCTTTGTCATGTTGGTAGCGATGTCTACCAAAGCTAATAGATCTTCAGGGAAGTTGCGACCAGTAAGACAAAGACTGGTTTTAGGGTGGCGCGAAGTTATGAGTTTTTTTAGTTGCGCTTTGGTTAGTAAACCGTCATTAACGGCGTTGTTTATCTCGTCACAAATAACCAAATCAAAGTCACCACTAGTAGCAGCATCGAGCGCTTGTTTGTAGGTTTCCAGCGCGGCTTGTTTGTGTTGCTCGGGGCTAACATGCTGCGGGCTAAGGTCGCCAGCGTTGTAAAATCCCTTACCACCTTTGTAAAAAGTCAGCTGATCTTTAAATACTGGCAAAATATCGCGTATGAATACGTGTTCGCCAACTCCCCAGTATTTTATAAACTGAATAAAAGCCACATTCCAACGGTTGCCCAATGCACGAATCATGAGACCAAGTGAGGCGCTTGTCTTGCCTTTACTGTCGCCGGTATACACGATAACAACAGAGTCTTTTGTCTTGTAATCCTCGAAAGCCATAGGTACTAGTGTACTACGCCAACTATGCTAATTGTTCGGATTTCTGCTTTGCTTCCCGGATATTTTGCAAGCCAGGCACGAGTTCGTCAACTGCCCCAGAAAGGATAATGCGGATATATCTTTCGGCTCTGATAAGCGTGTCGTTATCAATTTTCGTGGAGACGTCGCGAAGCCTAGCAAGTAGGGCTAGTGGTGTTATGTCGTCGTATTGTTCGGTCGCGTCATAAAGATCAGACACCTTGTCGATATCTACGCTTTCGATCTCTCGAGATTTTGTCGGATGCTGGGTGATGGTTACGAAATCTGTCTTGTAGACCACCTCAGATAGTTTAAGCGCGATTGATGCCAAGTTGCGGCGTTCAATAGCGTTAGTTATCCGGTCGAGGCGTTCCGGGTTTGTCGCTTCAGACGATAAGTCGTCGGCAGTACTTCGTTCCGCCTGCCTGGTAGTCAGCACTAGCCCTGACTGAGCAATTACCTCCAGTGCTACTGCAGTGGGCCCATGGTCAGCTTGTAGCTCCACCGCAGCCAGGTTGGGCTCCACGACGGCAAGTGATGATTCTGCTGGTACCAGTAGCTCTAACGCAGATGTTGGCTCTGTATAAAGAAGAGGGTCTGGTTGGCTCATGGCGAAACCTCCTAACACTTATAAATATAAACAAATAGTGTTATGGAGTAAAGCCCAAACACTACATATTGTGTTAAGCCTGCGTGGTGTCACGTCTATTTGCGTAGGGCTAGGTCGATTTTTGGCCTATCAAAACCGACCACTACTGTGCCATCTATATCTAGTACCGGTGTAACAACTTGGCCGATATGGTCTTGAACCCATTTGGCAGCAGCCGGGTTTTCGCTAACATCCATTTCTTTGACCTTATGCCCTTTGCTATTTAGGTAGGCTTTAGCCATATGGCAGTAGGCACAAGTTGGTGATGTGTACATAGTAATCATACGCATTATTATACGCTTTTTGGCCAAAAAGTGCCACGTTAGTGCCGGCCAGGCAAAAACCTGTTGCAACAGGTTAACTACTCCTGTTATACTGACTAAGAAATGAGTACACATGCCGCCGCCATAATGACGACGACTAACCTCTTTAAGTGTGTCTGGGAGGTTGTGTGTTAATGTCTCTTCTAAATCTGACTCTACTAGCCAACAGTGACGGGCCGCATATTGCCTTGAGCCCAGAGGAAATCACCAAGATAGGTGGTTTTACAATTAGCAACTCGATTATTTATGGTGCAATTTGTGCGCTGCTACTCGCGTTTATCTTGTTGGTGAGTCGGCGAAAAATCCGCACAAAAGCAACGCGCGGTTTTGTGCAAATAGTAGAAATTCTGGTGGAGTTTATTATTGGACTAGTCGAAGGCCCCTTGGGCAGCCGCAAGAAAGCTATCAAGTACGCTCCAATTTTTGGGACATTCTTTTTGTTTATTATCTTCAGTAACCTGATGGGATTGTTGCCGATTGTTGGCCCGGGAGTTTTTGCTCGAACTGCCGAGGGTAACACGCCTCTCTTTAGGCCTTTTACTGCAGACCTAAACGGCACCATTGCCATGGCAGTCATCGCTATAATTACTATTCAGTACTTATCTATCAAGGAATCTGGCTTTCTGGGCCACCTCAAGCACTACTTTACCGACAAGCCCTTTAACCCAATTAATATGTTCATCGGTATTCTAGAAGTATTCGGTGAGTTTACTAGGATGATTAGCCTCAGTCTTCGCCTGTTTCTTAACACGGCCGTTGGCGAGATCCTGATCAGTGTCTTTGCATTTATAGGCAAGGATTTTCGTTCGTTTACTATTCTGCCTGTTGCCATGTTCGAGATGCTGGTGGCAGGAATCCAGGCGTACGTATTTACTGTACTGTGCGCCACATATCTCGGCCTGGCCATTAGTCATGGTCATGATGATGAACATTCCGCCCAAGAAGTTGACCCAGTCGTGGCAGCTTTGGAGGGGGATGTTAGCCATTAATTAAATATCCGTCAGAAGGTTCGAATATTTCGGGCGCTGGCGGTAACAAGGTAAAAAAGGAGTTAAAATGGCACCATTAGTAACACGATTTGCAGCAGAAACTGCTGAAGTCGCACAAAGAGGCGGTTGGAACCCAACTGCAAGTAAAGCATTTATGCTTGGCCTAGCTTTTGCTGCAGCCGCTATTGGCTTGGGCATGGTAGGCGCAAACTACATGAAAGCCCTGGGTCGAAACCCAGAAGCTGGTAAGGCTGCGGGCCAGATCGTCATTATCGCAGCCATGATCGAGGTTACAGCGCTTTTGGCCTTCCTCGGTGCACTAATCGTTAAATAAGGTACGTATATGCTCGAGCTTCTTTCATTCATGACATTCGCATCCGCAGCAGCCGAAGAGAAATCCGGCATCGCTGTGCTTGGCATAGACCCCAAGGTTATTTTGCTGCAAGCAGGAACTTTCTTGCTATTGTTCCTGATCATCAAAAAGTTTGCGTTAGAGAATATTGTTAAGACGCTCGAGCAACGTCGCCAGACTATCGATAAAGGTGTTGAGCTGGGCCTGGCTATGCAAAAGCAAAAGGCCCAGTTTGACGAGGAACTCAAAAAATTACATCACCAGGCTCGCGAACAAGCTGATAGCATTTTGGCAGAAGCACACAAAGAAGCCGGCGAAATTATCAAGTCGGGCGAGGCCTCAGCCGCCCAAAAGGTCGACCAAATGTTGCGAGATGCAACCCAGCGAATCGACCGCGAAATGCAAAATGCTCGGGCCGACTTACGCAAGGAGATGCTCGGTCTGGTGGCCGAAGCAACCGAAGTTATCATCGAAGAAAAGCTCGATGCCAAAAAAGACGCTAGCTTAATTGAGCGAGCACTTGGGAAGTTGCGAGCATGAGCAAAGTAAGTAATCGCCAACTAGCCAAGACTGTGTTGCAAAGTTTGGAAAATGGCCAAACTACTGCATCAGTAGTTGAGCAATTGGCTGCCTACCTGGTGTTGCAACGTCGCACCAAGGATGCCGAGGCGGTTATTCGCAGTATTTCGGACCAGTTGGTATTGGACCGAGGTCATGTGGAATTGCAGGTCACCACTGCTCAAGAGCTTAGCGCTGAACTTGCTAAACAGATAAAACAACTATTTGCAGGTGAAGGACGCGAGATCGAAATTAATCATACAAAAGACTCGTCTGTAATCGGCGGCGTGCTGGTGGAATTGCCAGGCAAACGTCTGGATTTGACCGTACGCCGACGTTTACAGCGACTAAAGCAAATGGGAGTTAAGTAATATGGCAGAAATTAATGTTAAGGAACTATCGAGCGAGCTTAAGGCTGCTATCGACAAGCTAAAAGCCAGCCCCGACATCGAAAATGTGGGTATTGTGACGCGTGTTGGTGACGGTATCGCCTGGATCTACGGCCTAAGTAGCTGTGGTTACAGCGAAATGATCGAGATCGAAGGCGAAAGCGGGACCGTACCGGCCTTTGCTCTAAACCTAATGGAAGACGAAATCGGTGCCGTGCTGATGGGCGAGGATGTGCGCGTAAAAGCTGGCGCCCGCGTTAAACTAACTGGCCAGATTCTAGAAGTACCAGTTGGCCCAGAGTTGGTTGGTCGCGTAGTTGACCCGCTTGGTAACCCACTGGACGATAAAGGGCCGATTAAGACAAAACAAAAAGGCCTAATAGAACGACCTGCCCCAGGCGTGCTGGACCGAAAGAGTGTTCACGAGCCACTGATGACTGGCCTGATGGCCATCGACGCTATGGTGCCAATCGGTCGTGGCCAGCGCGAGCTGATCATTGGTGACCGCCAGACTGGTAAAACTGCTGTGGCTCTAGATACTATGATTAACCAACACAAACAAAAAACTGGAGTTATCAACATCTATGTGG
>CAYXYR010000014.1:0-15383 GCA_964469435.1 uncultured Candidatus Saccharibacteria bacterium
CTCGGTAAGTCCGCCTCGGGTATAGACAGTGTTGAATCCTCTACTGGTGCAAAGGCCATTAGTCTGGTAGTTCTATGGCTAATGTGCGAAGTTTGTTCAATTGTGCGCAAGTAGCCCGAATAACCTATGATGGCCCTACTAAACGATATGCCCACGCCTGCGAACTCTTCCTCATGTTTTGCAACAAACACACCAGTGCAAAATGCTTCTACCGGCTCGGGGCTAATTTGTTCATCTACAATATCACCATCTTCATCAATTACCGGAATTATTACGCTGCCTGTTAAACATATGCGACGGCCATCAACAATACTTAACAACAGATCATCTAAGGCAGAATAAACCTCTGAAAAATCTGGCAGCTCAGCTAGGCCGTTTATTCTATCTTGCTCTTCTAGCGCTAGTTCTTTAAATGCCTCTAGATCTTCTTGCAATCCCATTGCGAACATTGTAGTACATGTTCGCTAATCTGTAGGGTGTTATATATACAACTATGATCTCTTTAGAACAAACTGTTGCCTTTCAGGCTTTGGTATTAATTCCTTCACGGCTTCGGCAACGTCATGTGGGCTAGGAAGTTCGGTAAATTCTAGCTCACGCCCCAAGACGGGTACATACATATACGCGCTACCATAGTTTAGTAAACGCCCAATCAAACTTTGCTTTACCTCAACAGATTGTATGCCCATCATTGGGTAAGCTGTGCTTTTGGTTTTTATTAGACCGTCCTTAACTTCAATCTCGCTGTTACGAATTGTAATTGAATGAGCAGCCCATTGTGCAAAAGGCACCGCTATCAAACCAACACCCATAACTGCAAGCATAACCTTGGCAGCATAACGCGCCGGTTCAACATTTGAAGCAATCCCTTGAGACTCAAGCAATGACAGACTAAATGAAAAAATCAGGTAAGCTATATCAAGCATTATTTCGCCAAATATGATTTTTATGGCTAATGCAGCAGGGCTGCGTTTTATAATTTTGGGTGACGTTTTCGACGCATCCACCTTTACCTCCAGTGTAATATTTTTTGCGTGACAGACATCATGGTTTTAATTTAACTTAGGTTAACTATTTTGTAAAGTTAATTTTTATGCTATATATATTGTTATGAAAACTCGTAAAAAATTCGCAGAACTTATTGATGAACTAATTTATAAGACCGTACTTAGTAGCGATAGATCCAATCACTTCCCTAGTTTGGGACAAACTGAATTTGGTGCTTTACGATTTATAAGTTTTAACGAACCAACAACAATGAGGACCATTGCAGATTACCTTGGTGTTAGCATGCCGCGCTGCACCGTAATCGTTGATCGACTCTGTGATGAAGGTTTTGTGCAACGGTTAAAAGGATCAGACAGGCGCCAAGTTTTGATTCAAACAACCAGGTCTGCACACAAGATTCTTAAAGCCACAACAAAATCCTATGAATCTGTCAGTGAAGAAGTTCTTAACGTTCTGACACCTAACGAACGTGAACAAATGTATAACTTGCTAACTAAGTGCCTGGATAACTTTGAGAAAAGCTCTATCCGGCAATAAGCTAGAGTGAGCCAACCATTTCGCGTCGGTTCGCATATGTACGTGCTGTTACTGATGAAAAATCGCGCCGAAAGTTACGACGATCAAAACTAGTAGTTCGTGGCGTATAGGTGGGCTTCATCGCAGCTAGCCGTCTTGGGTAATAAGCTGCAGTACCTTCTTTAGCTAATGCTGGTAAGGGCTTAGTGTCCATAACCATGTCGCCCATAGTCGTACTAAGGGGTTGGATAATTCGGTCCGAGAATGCTTGAAGAACCGACTTGCCATAATATATCCCCTTGTCTATAGGGTCATCTTCTAAAGTTTCGAAATCTAATCTTAGGTCGCCAAGCAAGCTCATTGTATTTTTCGTTTTGGTTTTGCACTTATTACAATAGTATTATATCACGCAGTGCAAACCGCATACGCATTGACCCGGGGATTACTAACCCATAAAGTGAGTCATGGACTGCTCCACTTTTCCAAGCACCAACAAATGCTCTTCACCAGCTCTGGCGGTTAAAACTTGGCCATCAATTAGTTTTGGCACAAGGTGCCCGTTTACGGC
This sequence comes from uncultured Candidatus Saccharibacteria bacterium, assembly GCA_964469435.1. Lineage (GTDB taxonomy): Bacteria > Patescibacteriota > Saccharimonadia > Saccharimonadales > AWTP1-31 > CAYUBG01. The sequence goes on from CAYXYR010000014.1 coordinate 2,093, forward strand.
TAAGCCATTGAGGGTATAGTCACGCCATCCGTTGGTTAATAAAAATCTGTTTCTAAAACTTGTTGGAACGGCAGCACCTTCCGAAGCTTGGCCAAGTAGTTCCATTTGCATATGAGCACTACTGGAACCTGCAAAGAACTTTTTCATCTGTTGTTTTACAGCATCTTCTTCGATACACCCAGCAAGATCCATTTCAAAACTAGTACGATGACTTGGCAATAGATAGCTTGACATGCTTCTATTTCCGCTCTTCCCATGGACCACATGCCAACCATCTGGCAAGTTGACGCCTTGCCATCGTAATTTACCGTCGCTATCACGTACCAACGCACGGCCATTTTCTATATAAAATTCAGATCTAGTGCAGCCTTTTGGAATAGCTAAATACGATGGTATGGCAATCTCATCTGTCCTTACTAGGTTATCAAGGAACACATGGCCACCATCGATACTCAGCGATTGCATGGGAAGAGTGTTATCTTGTTTCAAAAGTGATATTGGACGAATTAGTGCAAAGCCACGTTTTATTCGCCTTATAGACTCATCACTCATTAGGCCATCGATGTAATCTGAAGATTTTTGGACGGATCTTTCTTGATCAGCTTTGACTGCTCTTCCAAACTGCAAATCTTTTACCCTTGCACGCTCGGCGGCACTAGGACTGCGTGATCTTCCACGGCGAGCGGGCCTAATATATTGATCTCGAATACTACCAATATCGCCATCTGTAATATCATCATATGCTTCTTGAATTCTTCTCAATCTATCTGATTGCACATCAGATACTGTGGCTCTGTCAGGGTGAAGCTGTGACTGAAAAGCTCGATAGAGTCCTTTAACAGCTACTTGCAGAGCATCCGGTTGAAGTTCACGTGCCAATTCCGGTGTAACACCCAGAACTTCCAGTGGATTTGGAGCGTTCAAAGTGTCTGATATTTGTTTTAGGGCATCTCTTATTGGATCTTGTTCTTTTGGCATGTCTAATACACTTGACCTTCTATGATATCTCGCAACGAAACATCGTCTTCTATTAGCTCTAATAGTACTTGTCCTGCGGTATGTTGATATTGCAAATCACGGCCTGCCCGAATAGACTCAAGTGCCGATTCTACCAGTTCAATATCCTGTTCGTCACTAAGACTGAAGCCAAGTCTCAGAAAAATGCTGTGAACCTGATCAAGCGACAGTTCTAGAGTATCTTTAACATCATAAAGATACGCCACACCTTCCGCAGTATAATTACGCTGCATCATGAAACGCACTACTTCGCTAGACTTTGGATTACGCTCCACTGCAAGCGATATAATCTCAAAAACATCATGCATTACTGGTAGCTTGTCGGCATCATAAAGCTCAATAATAGTTGGTATGGCACTCTCTAGGCGTTCTCTCTCTTCAATCTCTTGAGGGTCTTGGCTGTATTTGAGACGCTCAAGATCCAAGCCGATCATTTTTGCAATTAGCTGCGGTGAAGCCGGCATTCGTAATAATGCGTTGTAATCCACATTCTCACCATCTTCGGTCATTGGCAGCAAATTTGCCGTTTCTTGTGGCACCAATTCTGCACCAATTGTAGTTTCTTCTCTTATTTCGTCCATAATTCCATTCCTCGTTTATTCAATAAGTCAGTTTTTCTGACAGGTCTAGAGAATATAGCTAACCAGTATTTTTGTCTAAATATATTTGCGCTATTTGCTTTTTACAGAGGTTGTTTTGTTATTATTTTGTCAATCCGTGTTTGACATTTTATAAATGTAGATAGTATAATTACAGCCATGGACACATCTTTAGCAAAACTGGGGCTTACAGAGCTGCAGCAGCAGAGCTATATCAAATTATTAGATAGTGGTCGGTTAACCACGGCACAGCTGGCAGATAAACTCTCTGTAAAACGAACCACGGTACACATGGCACTCGGTAAACTGCAAGAAATCGGCCTTATCGAACATGTAGCTGATGAAACATCTAAGGGCTGGCAAGCGGTTAACCCCGTGGCATTAAAAAAACTTCTAAATCAACAGAAGGCCATACTCCAACAAACAAGCAACAGTATTGAGGCAATTCTGCCTTCCATGGTGTCTAGGTATCGACTATCACACCAGCAGCCTGGTGTATTGCATATAGAAGGTCAAAATGGCATTAAAACGCTCTATGACGACATCATTCGGTCAAGCACCAGCAAAGAAGTTCTTATTTTCCCAAGTAAGCACGACCGAGACAACGATAAAATTGCCACTTATATAGATGGCCAGATACTCCGACAGCAACTAGCCGGCATACGCGTACGAGCACTGTATAACGGCGAAAAATTAAGTAAAGAAATTATCGACCAGCTGGCAAAGAAAAATATCCAAGTGCGTTTTTTTGGGCAAGATGGCTACGAAGCACAGACAATTATTTATGGAGACAACGTGGCTATTTCTACCTTCAAAGAAACAATGTACACAACTATAATCACCTCCAAAGAAATCGCTGCTAGCTATCGAACATTATTCGAAAACATGTGGTCGCTAGCCTCTTTGTAAAGTACGGGCAATACACATAACCTGGCGAGCAAACACTTGTGGCTCTACATTAACCTGCTCAAAAAATTCCCGTACATGATTATCACGCGTAGCATCTGACTCTTGTGCCGCGGCAGCCATGACTGCAGCTACTATAAGGCCAAGCGGCTGCTTATCTGGCTTATATGTGCTGCCAATATCAAAACTCAAACTTCCGTCTTCTTCATAATCAAGCCTGAAGTTCAATTTACGCAAGCCCCGGCCTACATTATTGTTTGAATTTAGCTTCTCTAGCGTCTTTTCGGTTACGCCGGCCGACCTTAAGAAAGGCGCAGCACTTTTCATAAGGCTTTTAGATAATGGGTTCATACCAATAGTGAAACCAATACGGCTACCACCGTTTTCGTTAGCCACAGTACGTACTGTGATTGTTGCATCACTAAATTTACTTGTCCGACCAGACGCACGTTTAAAGCCCAAGGAATCACTCGTAACACCAGTATCGATCTGTTGAGGATTTTTTAAAGTTTCAGCCACAGCTTTAAGTGACTCAGATAATATAACCAGAACATCAACAACAACTTGCGGGTCAGATAGTTCCAGCTCTTGGTCACCGGCTTGAGTATGCACTGTCACTTTGCGCGGCTTATAACCAGGCCGCATAGCTCCAAACAAAGCCACGGCTTGAGATAGCCTCTTTTCGAAAGCATAGTATATTCCGCGGACCAACGCTTCAGACTCCAGTGTATTGCGTCCAAGAACACCCACTACATGCTCTACAATGTCATCTTTAGAATCAACATTATTCAAAATTGACGCACCTATATCTTGCAACGCTTGTTGTGAGTCCTTAATAGCTCCCAGAACAGTAGCCAAAGAATCTTTGGGGACATGCTGTAGATCTTCGATGGCTTTATCCACATCGACCCCACCCAACCTACAAGCAGTAATAAAACTACTAAAGCCTTGCTGCATCTCCCGGTCATATTCTTTGTTCCCAAAAAGCTTAACTATAGAAAGCAATCTAGGTATCGGTTTGGCAGTTATGTAGCGCAATAGGTCCCGATCTATAGGCTCATCAGGGTAATCGGGATGTAGTAGCCTTGTGACGTAAAGCTCGGAAAGTTGGTCAACCGACCTATTTGCAAGCTCTTCTCTATCAAGCTCGGGCATTTCAAACCCAAATAGCAACCTAACCGTACCATACGGTCCATCGTTTAAGCGCTGTTTAACAAAATCTGCCATTGGCATCAGGCCATCATGCATCGTCAGCTGATTGTCGTCTGATAGAGTTAGTTTAAGTTCTTCGGCAAATTCCGGTACTCGTGCTAATTTGCCAGCTAGCTTAATAAGCGATTCAATACCGCTACCCTGTGCATTCTTAGCTAGCTGTCCTGCTTGGAGAATCGCAGCGGGGTTATTCGAATATTCCATATAGAACCCTGCGTTATTCGCAAGGTACGCAGATAAATGAACGTGCTGTAATATGCCGTCAATTATACGGTTCCTCGCCCATAAAACCTCTTCGTTTCCTGGCGCATCTATCAACTTTGTTAATAGCGCTTGTCCTGCAAGCGTATAAAGTTCTGAATTTGCATATTCATATGTAAGCGTCTCTATAGTAAGTAGTTGCTCAAAGTCAGTCAGTCTACCAAGATGATTAAAAATACATTCAGTAGTTTTGGTATTCCATAAGGGCGTAGGCGGAGACCGCTTATCTGCAGTCGGCTCAAAACCTGGGTCGCTGCGAAGTAAGGTATCTAGGCCGGGAGGTAAAACAATACCCGTATATGAGCTTTCACGCAAGGTAATTTGTGGGTCTGTCGCAGCCTCAAAAACCCTTCTAAGTTGCTCTTCTGCGAGCAGCACTTCATCCGGGAATTGCCAAATATCGGTCCCGGCTTCTTCCTGAACCATAGGTATAGCATCATTCTCAGCCATAATCAATATATTATAGCATAAGCATTTGTTTTTTGCAACTCTTACAACAGATGTAAGTATGTAAATAGCCTGCCGAATCAATGAAATTTAAGGCCGCAAAAAAAACGATGGATTTTAAAGCTAGTAAATACGAAAACGTATTATTATGAATGTTCACTTTCTGCTAGGTTTGTCACTAGCCTGATCAAAAGATTGCCAAATTTTTTTGGATCTACGCTTAGTTGATCAAACTCACTTCGTACGTGGTTGTTTGGCTTAAATTCAGGATCTTCTTTTTTAATTCGAGAAAGTTCAGCGGCACCCGCACTAATAACACAGGCTAGTAGAAAGCCTAAAGGCTCTTTTAGTTTATTAGTTTTCTTGTCTACTTGAGTAGTACTGCCAATATCAAACGACAGTCCGGGGCTACCATAATCTTCCAGGTCCAGTCTCAAACTAAAAGTTCTCATAGTCCTACCAACACGATTTGGCTTGATAAACTTTTCTTCATCAAACCTATCGCCAAATAGTTCTTTCAAAAGTGGTGCTAGAGCTCTTGCTTCGTTAATCGATATTCTATGAGATAAATCAATCCTAGGCTCCCCTGGTTGGTCATCTTCTTTTTTGCTTCTTGTTTTTAATCTTGTCTGGGTAAGATCATCGCTCGATTTAGCACCCTCGTCCGGTTGAGATGCGTCTGCATCTGCTTCAAAAACTGCTCGCATCGGAAAACTGTCATCATTGTTCAACACAACTCTTTTGGGTTTAGCAAAAATTTCCCGTGCTGAACTTAATGCTTTACCAATCAAATCTATGGCAGCAACCGCTTGCTCGATTGAAGTTACTTCAAACTCCTCGATAACGGGTTTATATACCTTGTTTCCTTTGCTATCTAGCTCGTCAGTTTCTTCATGGCCGGTAAATAGGTAGGCTACCGCTGGCCTTCCGTCTAGTAATGCATGTATTGCCGCCACCTGCTCTACTAATCTTTTAGATATACTTTGAAATATTCCCCTATACAATTTACTGTCTTGAGAAAATTCACTTAGTGACTCCATGCTTTCGGCAGATTTGTTAGACCCATGGAGTAGGGCTGTGGCATATTGCCACGACTCATTTGCCCCTGCAACAATCTTAGATAAAACTTCGCCGGCACGCCCTTTACCTAAGGTTCTATGTATGTCTGCAAACATAAATGTGAGCATTTTATCCTGGCCAGTCAGATGTAAGAATTCAGCATACCCAGGATGAGAGAAAACTGAATCGATATTTAAGTTTTGATCACCAATATCATAATCAAAAGGTGACAAATAGTTTGGTTCGGTAACAGGTCCTAGATATTCATCCTGGACTACAAAATCAAATTTTGTATTAACCATATCTTCTAAAAATTCATGTAAAGGTTTGCCTGGATCAATTAGATGAATGTAGTTTGATGGATTGTACAGAAAATGAACGTCTTTCCCGGCCATATGAAATAAGTCCTCTACAGCAAATCTATCCTCTTGGGTGAATGTCATGCTTTCAAAGCTTTTAACAACTTTTGGGTAATTTTTATCATCGCCACCAGATAAACCATCAATGATAAACTTCGGATTCGCGAATTGGCCAGCAAATAGCTGCATATCCATTCCAAAGTTTTTAAGTTTTGTGTCATTTTGCTTATCAGTATAGTTTGCTAGATGCGATTGTAGTTTCTGATAATATAACGCTGAATGAAGAACCAATGGGTTTTTGTATGATTCGACATCTGCAACGTTTGACGCAATTATATTCCTACTTTGATTCATTAGGTCCAACGAATAGCCGGTCAAAACTGCCATTGCGTCAATCTGATCTTGATCTGGTAGATCTTTGATAGCGGTGAATATCCTAGAAAGCATTCTCGAGTCTCGGTGCTCAAGTAGTTTGCTTTCTGCTGCTTCGGGGTGCTCTTTTTTGAACCTATCAATATCTCTCGATATCTGAGGATCAACAATAGACCGAACACTATCGGGCAAATTTGGATGAGATAAGTCTGAATCTAAGAACTCCGGCGCAATATTGCCTGGTTCTTTTTGTTCATGATTATCATGAATTTTCATCTAAATATTATAGCATAAGCGTATGCTTTTTGCAATAGCCTTACCCCTGTTTGTATTTTTGTAGCAACCTATAAAATGAACCAGATATTTTTAGGTGTACAATTAATATATAAGGAGTTTGTATGACCAAAAGATTATTTGCAGTATTTGCCCTTGTGGGGCTTGTGTTCTTGGCTTGGGGTGGAGTTGCAAACGCGTTATCGTTCCATAGTGGTAACAACGTATTAGTGCGGCAGACCGAAAAGATCGACCACACTGTATTTGCAGGCGGCAACAATGTAGATATCAATGCCGAAGTTTACGGCGATGTATTCTGTGCAGGCCAAACTGTCCGCATTAGTGGCACCATACACGGCGATGTTATTTGTGCAGGCCAAACCGTAACAATCACCGGTAAAGTAGACGGTGATGTACGCTTGGCTGGGCAGAATGTCGTTGTAAGCGCAAATGTTGGCGGTAACGCAACGATCGCCGGCCAAACATTCATGCTCGACTCCAATGCTAGTATTGCCGGTGACACAACTGTTGGCTCTAGTACTGCCCTGTTTAATGGCTCTGTCGGTAGAGATTTATTGCTAGGTAGTCAATCAGCCAACCTAAACAGCGTTGTTGGACGCGACATAAAGGCCGGTGTGACCGATCTTGAACTTGGCAAAACGGCCAAAGTAAAAGGAAACATCAACTACACAAGCGACAACCAGCTAGTCAAACAAGACGGAGCCGAAATTGGTGGCACCGTTACACAAGAAAAGCCCAAAAAAGACACCGGCGCCAAACGAATCAGCCTATTTGGATTTTCGGTTTTTTGGTTCCTGTTCCTTATACCGTCGCTTCTTCTAGTTAGTATAGTATTGGCGTTCCTGTTCCCTGATTTCATGCTTGCCACCACCGAAAGAGGCTTACACTCATTCTGGAAGCCACTTCTTACAGGCTTTTTGGCATTTTGTGCAGCGCCAATAGTTTTTGTTTTGCTCATGGTAAGTATGATCGGCATACCTTTGGGCCTCATTGCACTCCTTGCTTGGCTAGTGATCATATCGCTTAGTGGCCCAATTAGTGGCCTGTACCTCGGACGACGATTATTTGCTAGTATTAAGCACCCTGTGCTGAGCACAATATTTGGTGGTCTACTATTGCTTGTTCTCTACTACATACCCGTTGTGGGCTTCTTCGCTCTGTTGTGGGCTGGTTGTTTTGGAAGCGGTATGCTATTGCAACAAATTTTTCAGCACACCAAAAACACCAAGACAAAAGCTGCAACAGTAAAATCATAATTATTAAATGAGCTAGAGTATACTGATAAATATAAACAAGGGAGGGATTATGAAAGCAAAATATTTAATAGCGCTACAGATAGTTCTGCTGATGGCAGCAGCCGGTGCCGGATATGTACTCAAGGGCGACCTTGTAGGCGGGCCTCGTATGGCTCACCGCTTATTTGGAATGTCTGCTGCAGTTGTTTGTATTGTTACAGCCGCAAAGTTGCTCAGCCAAAAGGGACGTCCTAGTAATGTCAGAACACTTGCGTTGGCCGCTGCAGCTTTTTCACTATTGGCCGGCCTAGCCGGCAAGATGGTTAAATCTGCCAGCAACTACAGCCTAGTATTTAACACTATGCGTGGCAGTGCCACCCTAGCATTGTTAGCTAGTATTGGCCTGTTGGTTGCACTAAACAATGCGCCCGCCAAGTCCAAAAAACCAAAATCCAAAAAATAACCTAAATTATTAGCTAATAGTTGGATATATACTTTTCGTATTTTTAGCAGCTACATATTTCAATAATGTTTTTCTATTGTAGCTATTAATAAAATAGTGGCTGCGCGATCATACGTATCCTAAGCTATACTTATACATAAGCGTATTATGTTTTGCGTGGTGAAATTATGAACAAACGAAGCAACCTGTTATTGATCGTCTCTGTCTTGGTTAGTTCGTTGGCGATATGGGGGTTACTACAAGATACTGCCCCAAAAGCACTCGCATTCGACAATGACTTTAGTGATGGTATTACAGTAGACAGTACAGCGGATGGATCAGACGCTAACCTTGCAGATGCAACTTGCGACGACGGTGCCGGGCACTGTACCTTACGTGCCGCAATAGAAGAAGCAAACGACACACCCGGCACGCAAACAATCAAGTTTAATATCTCGGGCACAGCCGACTTTATAAATAGTGGGCAAAGTGGCTATAGAATACAACCTACTAGTGCTTTACCTGTTATTTCGGACAGTATAATTATCGATGGGTTTACACAACTAGGGTCTCATCCAAATAGCACGGTTGCGCCTGAGCCTTTCGACAGCGTAATGCTTATTGAATTAGACGGTCAAAATGCCGGAGGAAATGGCGTTTTTGGCGATCCTTCAAATGTTACTGCACTTCAATTTAGTAATGGATCACAAAATTCTCGTATTCGTGGCTTGGTAATTAATGATTTTACTGGGCCAGGACTATCTATTGGAGCAGGAGCCGACAACATCGAAATATACGGCAACTATATTGGGACCGACTATACCGGTCTAAGTGCTGAGCCCAATAACGGCCAAGGAATTACAATTTATGGTCCTACAAGTACATCTGGTGGCCCTGTTGGTGGTCGTATCGGAGGAGCCCTGCCAGGTGAGCGAAATATTATATCGGGTAATGATTCAAACTCGAACGATCCAAATCGAGTAATTGGCGTACAAGGTATATCAATAACCAGCAGCTCCCCGGGGTGGAGCATACAAGGCAACTATATTGGCCTTGGAGCAGACGGCACTTCTGATATAGGCAATGAATTGGGCGGCATGACAATAGACTATATTCAAGATCTTTTAGTAGGTGGAGGCAACCCAGGTGAAGGCAATGTAGTGTCTGGTAATGGTGATGGGGGTATCCAGCCCGATGGTAGTGACAACATTGTTATACAAGGCAACTATATTGGGACTGACTATACCGGTACTGTTCCTCTACCAAACTACAGCAAGGGCATTTCATTTCTCGGTACAACAAATAGTTTAGTTGGAGGCGAGAATATTGGAGAAGGAAATATCATTGCGAACGCCGGCAATTCTTCACCTGGTATATTCCTTAATAGTGGGAATGGTCTTGCTGGGCCATTAGGTAACCCCCAAGATATTGCTATACTGGGTAACTCAATATTCGACAATACATCTATCGGGATAGATTTGGGTTTTGACGGTGTTACAGCAAACGATACGCACGATGGCGATACAGGTGCAAACCAATTATTAAACTATCCTGAGTATACTAAAATCACAGAATCTAGTGGCAATACAAATGTCAGTTATCGGCTTGACGTACCTTCAGGAGATTACCGTATTGAGTTTTTTAGCAATAACACTAGCGACCCCTCCGGAAATGGCGAAGGAAAAACTTTTATAGGTTATCAAAATATCTTTCACTCTGGTAATGGCTATGAGAAATATACGCATACATTAACGGGTATAACTGGTGTAACACATTTATCAATGACGACAACACAACGCAACGTACAGACACCAAGCGGTTTTGGCGCCACCAGTGAATTTTCCAGTAACTCGCCTTCGCAGGACATGGCAGACTTGGCAATTCAAAAAACCTTGCTTAACCCTGGGACTGTTGCTATCGGCGCCACACTCACCTATCGATTCACCATAAAAAGTAGTAATACCAGCGACGCTATAGACCTGGCAACATTCGATGGCAGCACACCTGGTGCCACCAATTTACTCACCGACATCATGCCTACAGACATTACCTTTGCCGGTGGAGTCAGCGACCCCAATATCAGCTGTATGTCGGCCGGTGCGGGCTCTGCAGCAATGTTTGGGTCTGCCATGGCCAATCACCTAGACCACGAAGTCGTCTTGTGTATGTGGACGGGTGCTAGCAGCATACTAGCCGCCGGCCAATCGTTTAGTTTTGATTTCAACGTAACAGTACAGCCAAATAGCGATCTTGTATTCGACAATTACGCCATACTGCCTCCTGTACCATCAAACGATCCTGACCTCAGCGCACTCGGCGCTATCTACACATCGGGGGGCGATGTAATTGATGGTTTACTGGCAAGCTCTATGAACAACTTCTCGGTTAGCCATTATCCACTCCCGCCCGAGCCAACAAGCCAGCCTGTGCAAACAAATGCTAACAACTCTTTACTGGCAAAAACCGGCGAGGCTCTTGCTAGCTGGTACGGCATTGTCGGCCTGGTCGGTAGTGTTAGTGGTTTATTCTTCATTATTCGCAAAACAAGGCACATACGCTACACCCACGGCACTAGATAGTTTGCCAAGTAGACGGATTATTAATCCGTCAGGTACTTTGCGCGGACATGTTGCTGATTGATGCCATTCACCAAATTGGTAAAGCCCATTTGCCGCAATAATTGCATGGATGCTGTGCTGCGGCTTCCGCTCACGCAGTACAAAATTAGCTCTGTATCTTTAGGAGTGTTTTTTAGTTGTGGTGCACCGGCCAGTAGTTCGCTCGGGGGCATGTTAATGGCGCCCTCGACATGCCCTCTGGCAAATTCTTCTGGTTCGCGCACATCAATGATCATTCGTCTCATAACTAAGGCGCTAGGCGGTTGATGTCGCGCGGGAACAGAGTAGCTTCTTTGACGTTGTTTAGGTTAAACAACTTCTCTACCAAGCGCTCTAAGCCCATGCCAAAACCTCCGTGTGGCGGCATGCCGTATTTGAAGGCACTTAGGTACGAAGCATAGCCGGCGTGGTCGGGGTCACCGCCCATGGCCTTTAGCTGTTCTACAAGTTTAGGGTATTCGTGCTGGCGAATGCTAATGGTGGCAACTTCGACACCGCGGAATAGTAGGTCGGATCGCAAAGCAATATCTGGGTTTGTAGCATCTGCGCGGTGGTAGAACTTGAAGGTTTTGCTCTTGGCACTCCAGCCAGTCACGAACACAGCGTCGCTGCCCTTGTTTTTCTTGGCCCATTCGCAGATCCATTTTTCTTCGGCCGGGGCTAGGTCGTCCTCACCGGTATGATCTTCTTTGGTGGCGCGAAGGAACATTTCGTGGATTTCGTCTATGGTGATGCGAGGTATCTCGGCTGCGGTTTCTGGCAGTTGCGCCTTGGCAACATTCCAGGTTTTGAAGGCAGCTTCGTTAGTGTCCCATGTGCTGTTGACCACATGTATGAGTAAACCGCCGGCGACGTTGAGTAGTTCTTCGAATTCTACAAAGCCAAGTTCGGCATCGATAGTTAGGAACTCGGTCATGTGGCGTGTAGTGGCACTGGGCTCGGCACGGTAGGTGCTGCCGATTTCGAACACACGCTCAAAAACGCCCACCATAATTTGCTTATAGAACTGGGCACTTTGCGCCAGTGTGGCAGTTTTGCCAAAATAGTCTAGCTGGAATACTTCGGCACCACCCTCGGTAGCTTCGGCCAACAGTTTTGGCGTGTGCATTTCGGTGAATTCGTTTTGGCTAAAGTAATCACGCACAGCGGCGCACACAGCCGATTTGGTTTTGAAGATAGCTTGTTCATGCAGGTTGCGCAGACCAATGGCTCGGTTGTCGAGCAATGTGTCCAAATGTTCTGGTTTGTGGCTAAGTGGTTTGTCAATCTCTACTGGTGGCTCGTCGGTTACTGGCACCATAACGGTAATAAACGGCTCGTGAATTTCTGCACCACCAGGAGCACGATCGTCTTTGAAGCTGGTGCCTTTTACTTCTAGTACTGTGCCAATTTGCAGGCCACGGAGTTTTTCTACCTCTTCGCCCTTTTCTACTAGTACTTGTACCAAGCCGCTGCGGTCGCGGATGTTGATGAAGTTTAGACCACCAAGTAAACGTTTTTTGTGTAACCACCCCTGCACGGTAACTTCTTTGTCGATGTGTGCAGCAACATCTTTGGCTAATGTTCTCATATAAATCCTAGTTTAACTGATGAATCGGGCTTTGGGGAGGGGTCGGCTACACAACAACGATCAGCGAGTCGTTGTTGTCGACCCGGGCATTATTATCTGAGTTGTTTCGCCGAAAAATCATAGAAGTTATTTTACCACACTACCCCTGTTTTTCAACTTCTTCGGGCTTGGTTTCTTCTATTGGTGCTGGTTTGGTGTGTTTGGCCTGCTCTTTCTTGGCAGCTAGGGCAGCTACTGCTCGCATGTCGTCGAAACGATCGAACTCATCGACAATCTTGCGGCCGATCAGTTGCTCGAGTACGTCCTCTATAGTAATCACGCCGCTGATTTCTTCGAAGCCATTAACCACCATAAATAAGTGATGTTTGGTTTTTAGAAAGGCATTTAGCACATGGCTAAGGGTTTGTTCTTCGTTGACGTAGTACACCTTTTTGCTCATGCGGTCGGATACCTTGCCTTTAATGTCTTTGTCTATGAGGTTGCGCAGGTACAATGTGCCAACTATGTTGTCTGGATTTTCGTGATACACCGGAAAGCGTGAGAATCCACTCTTGTGTAGTTCATCCAAAAACAGCGGGCCGACGTCTTCGCTGTCGCTAACCTCTTTTATGACCCGCCGAGGGGTCATGCAGTCGCTAACAAGTTTATCGTCGAAAGTTAAGGCATGTTGGGCCAGCTTGAGTTCTTCGCTGCTGATGCGGTTATCTAGCTGATGGTCTTGGTTGCTAAGCAAATCAAGCAGATCGTCTTTTTGATACAAACCAGTGTGTACCGTGATGCGCCCTCCGGTTTTGGCAAAAGCTAATAATCGGTCGATTAACGGCGCAATGCGGCTTAGCAGCCAGGCAATTGGTGGCGTAAGTGTAACGGCCATTTTTTGCGAGAGACTAGTCACTCGCG